>JAOTSL010000096.1 GCA_029864945.1 Gammaproteobacteria bacterium | reverse complement strand
TAGAATTTCCTAAATACGTTTGTGGTGTTCCTATAGATAGACGTGAAAAATTATTATATTTGAAATAGTTTTAGAAAATAATTTGAATGAGTAACTTGTTAATGATGAGGGTGCTAATAATAGGGAATATCATTTAATTTCTGATTGAAGTAATAAATCCACCGGCCGTGGAAAATTTTAGTCCTGTGTTTGTGTTCCCTGATATTTGGTATTCATATCGTGTGTCGGGTGAAAGGTGTATGTTTTTAATTGATATATTCTCTTTTGCTGTACTTATGTTGGCAACGACTGTGTGGTCTGTATCTTTTTTAGAAATTAACTTAAAGTCATAAAAATTAACATTTTCAATATTATCCCATGCTATTAATAATGCTTCATTTTGTAACTGTATATTTACTGGGTTGTACGGAACCTGGTTTTTATTGTCGGCTGTGAAAAAACCAATACCAGGAAATTTATTTATTCGCGTATATTCCATAAATGGGAAGTCCTGGTAGACCGAAATTTTTAAAGGTTTTTGATGCGGTATCAATATCATAGTACTTATTAGAGTAATAAGTACTATCGAAATAGAAAGGAATATTGGGGTTTTATGACTGGTTCTCATTAAATGTGAGATCGATAACTTGCTGTAAATTGAATTTGTTCTAATGCTCTGCTTTATGTCTGTGTCTGCATCGTTCGAAAAACAATCGTCAATTGGTTCAGGCTCATTATTCTTAATGAATTGATAAATATTATCAGTTTGTGCGTTCACTATATTATCTGAAAAACTCTTGTCCAGTAATGTGTGTTGTATTTGCGCAAGATCATGTGTCCTCTGTAGGCAATCTGTACAATTACGAATGTGTCCTCGTATTTGTCTAAACGTGGAAGACTCAGGTTGTTCCAGATATTGAATAATTTCAATCGCTGATAAGTGAACTATTGGTGATTTAGTGAGTTTCAAAATTTTTTATTCAGTTGTTAAGTTATCTATACTTAAGACTGCGAAAAAAAGAATATTTGAATAATTATTTACCTAGCCGTTTACCCAGCTATGAAATTTAGGTTTAATCATTAGTATAAAGGCCGGCAATCACTGCCAGTTTCCGTAGTGCCTTTCTTCTGAAATAAAATAGCTGTTGACGATTGGTGTCTTCAGGTGCGACATTTTTTTTAATTGAAATATTCATTGCATTAAGACTTTCTAATACAACAAAAGCATCTTCGTTCTCAATTAACATTTCCTCAAGAACAAACTGTTCTACGCAGTTAAGTTTTTTCCATGCCCATTTAATACGATTTTTTTGGTCTTCTTCTGCTTGATCGCAATCGTTGTAGGGAATGTGCCCTTGGTGTTCGTTAAATTCGGGAGATTCACTATTTTTAAGGCCAAAACCAGTTAGAGAAACCTCCCTTTTTGGCAATAGAAGATGAAGTTTGTTAGTTTTAGTGAGTGCAATCATAATTTGATCGGAAAGGTCATCAACAAATTGATGATTTAATTTGAGATTTTGTGCAATTTCATGTGTTGATTTCTGATTATGCAGCCCATAAAAAATAGCGGGAGCCTTTTGGTGTATGCTTTTAACGCAAGAGGGAGCATATACACGATTTTTGAAACGCCAGTCTTTCCAGCGCTCACGAAAAGGAATAGAGTTGGATATTACCTGGAAATAGGCCTTTAAACTGGCACCATTATCCCCCCTAAATTTTTCAAGGCGAACGGAGTTTGTTAGGTCATCTAGCATCCACGCATAACTCGCATTCCCCCATTCGCAAAGTGGTGAATCGTTAGCAAGAGGAGGGTAGGGCATCTCTGGTAATGTGCACGTATATTTTTTTTTGTTTTCTTGGCAATATTTTTTACAGAATGTTGTTGTTTTTGAATTGATTATTGGATAAACAATTTCGTTTACCTTTATACGGCTGCTCTTGTTAAGAAGGCTAGCGTGTTTGGCAAGTGTAACATCATCCATAAATTATACTCGGGTCAGAAGACGTGGGCCTAAGTATAGACGCTAAAAACGGTAATTCGAGGTGAATTTAAATTTCATTAACAATAAACTAGTTTTGAAGATGCTTTTCAAATTTTAATGTTTGCGGAATTAGCATAACAACTGTTAAGTCAACTTGCTTATTTTGTTAGCTAATTAGGTAAAACGTTGAATTATTTATAGTGTTTTCATGATAAAAAACGCTTGTTTATTTTACCGGAAGTTTCTTCTTATTTAATTTGTATTACCATTTTAATGTACGTAAATCAGAACTTCTTTACCTTCAGTTTGTTTTTTTAACCTGTAAGAGTTTTTTATTTAAAACTGGGTAAAATATTTTCAAATGGCAGACAAAACGCCGTCTATTAGTAAGATCGAGCAGAAACCAGGAGGCGTATTAGTTTTGAAAATATCCCAGAGCACTAATAGAGCGATGACGGTTTTTATATTTTCAGCTGTAATTTTTCTTAATGGCTGTGCCGCAACAAAATTTTCTCCTGTAAAAGTGACTCAGCTAGAAAAGACTAAGTTGCAAACCATTACTCAATCGCATCCAATTAGGCCAGTATGGTTGGATTCTCCCCCGAAAGACGATGATAGCTTCCATTATTTGGTTGGGCTATCTAATCCGTATTTTACCGAAAAAGATGCAAGAAAAGATGCGTTAAGGGATGCGAGGGTAAATTATGCCCGCTACACAGGGGTTAATGTTAAAGAAGTAAGTAATATGTTTGCATCTCTTTATTCTAAATCGTCAAATATCTTTGACCCCAGTGTTGTCTCTTTGTCGGAAAATACAGAGTCATTGAATGTAAATATTCATCGAGTTAAAGCAAAGCAATGGTATTGGCAAAAAGAAGTGAGTAAAAAAGGTGCAGGTAGCGCTTACTCTTACAAATATTGGGTGTTAGTTGAGGTTCCCCATGATGAATATGTACGAGTTCAAGAATGGAAGGAGAAACAAAACAAAGTAGCCGATGAAAATAAAATAAAAAAAGAATTAGCACTAAATGGTTTTCTGAAATCAGCATTAGATTCACACAATAAAAAGATGCGGCGTGTGGAAATATCGATTAATGATATTGATCCGTTAAAAGCGCTTATTTTAGCAAATAGTGATTGGGTTAATTTGTATTCGAAATTGGAAAATATTGAATCAGAACAATATAAAGAATTAAGTAACTTATCTAAAGTGAAGATTGATTTAAGTCAGGCTCAAGCGGAAGCGTTAAATGCAATTGCCCGCATTCGGGATAGTATTGTTCTGGACTCAGGTCGTCCAACTAACCATATATTAGTGAATGAAACACAAACGATTCCGGCATGGGTGTGGATGAAATTAGATGGTAAATACCTGCCGATATCTAACTTCCCCTTAACTATTATTAATGATGAAAATGCCGTTGTAGCAACCGCGTATACTAATAAGGACGGGGAAGCTAAATTTGAGTTAAATCAAGTTTCAACAGGGGAGCTTAAAATTGGAGTGAATACATCCGATGGAGTTTCTCATAAATTTGATGACAAATTAAAGGGCATACTCTCAAAAATATCTATTATCAGTAGGGTGAAAGTAGCAGAAGATAATTTACGTGGAAAAATATCCGGCTTAGTTAATCAACTTTTTTATGAACCTATGTATAACACTAAAAAAACCACTGTGATTCAACTAAATGACATTGAAGGGGATTCTGTGTTTGATAACTCTGTGATGGCTCATGTCGAATATTTACTATCAGGCATGGGGGGAATTGTAGTGCTTAGAGAGAGGGGTGTATCCTCTGAAAGTATTGGTTTAACGACCGACAGCGTAAAAGTATTGAATATACATATTGGTGAAACTAACGGGGTTTCTAATAATGACGTAGAAATAAGTATGAATTTATCGATTAAGGGGGATGTTGAGCAGCAACTAGTAAAGTCAGTTTCAGGTTGGCTACCGAAAAGAATACTTGAGACTATTGCGTATCAAGAGCGTGGTATAAAAAACACTTCCATTCACGAAGAGTTACTTAATACTCGTCAGTCGGATTCTGAAGAAAATAATAAAATTGATATTTCTATTACTTCAAAATACGGTGATAAACAGACATATATTGAAGGTGATATAATTTCGTATTTTGTGAGCCTGAGTCGAGATGCATTTATGTTAATGATATATGAGGATGCAAAGGGGGATTTAATTCAGATCATTCCAAATATCAATTCCGGAAGTAACTTTCATAAAGCGCAAGAATATTTTGAGGTTCCGCCTACGGAATCCAATTATCAATTTAGTGTGACAGCGCCATTTGGTGAGGAAACTATTTATGTATATTCATCAGAGGATCCTTTTCCACAATTAACTGGTGAGTTTAAATCTAATGGTCTTTTTTATCTTGATCGTGGTTATACCAAAGAGATAATTAAAAGGTATTCAAAATATGTGAAAATAAATAAACTTGCTTTTGGCGAAGCAAAAACCACGATTAAAACAATGCCACGTATGTATACAATGAACTGAAATTAGTAAAAATGAAAATATCTCTATTAATGAAAGCGTTATTGTTGCTATTTTTAGTGTATTTTTCGCTCCCTTGTTTTTCAAGTGTGGTGTTAGAGGACCCATCGCAATCAATTCGATATTGGCGCCCACATCAGGTTCAAAGTACTGATAATTTAAATGTTGCTATTGCGCAGGGTGTTTTTGAAAAACTGGCTCGTATTTGGAATTCAAGTAGTAGTCGTATTCCACCAGCGTTAGCGATTGTTCGTTCTGACGACGGTCCATGGGCTGCCTCATTGGAAGATGGGAATATACTGTTAAGCGAAAAAGCATTAGAAATATCATTGATGTCAGGAAATAAAAATCAACTTGCATTTATTCTTGCTCATGAATTAGCTCATCAGAAAGATAATGACGTATGGGACATAAAATATTTGAGGTTAACAGGCGTTAAATTGCGAGATGAAAGCAATATGCCTACGGATCTCTCTCTAGAGATATCAAAATACAATAACGAAAAAATAATAGGCCTTGATTCTCGAGAAATTCGTGCGGATGAACAGGCTGTTGTATTAATGTCAATGGTTGGGTTTGATCCATTTGATGTGATTAGGGGTAAAAGTTTTTTTGTCTCATGGGCTGAAAAAAGTTGGCGTATGCAATGTGGGCAAACGGGTAAAATCAGCTCAGTTTGTCAGCAGGCGAAAATGCGAACATCAGTCACTATAAAAAAACTTGAGGATATTGCACGCAAGGCAACGATATTTGATCTCGCAACCCAAGCCTATGTTGCTGGTGATTATCAGAAGGCCCGAAATCTGTATGTTGAGTATGAAAAAAGTTTCCCCGGCCATATTGTTCACGATAATATTGGTTTGACGTACATAATGGAATCGTTAAATTATATGAGCAGGCTGAGAAAGATTGATCGTGATAATGCGTCACATTACTTATTTCCTGTTTACTTGAATACTCAAACTGCATTTAATTCTGATAACGCCGGTGGTCTAACCCGTGGGGTGGATAAGTCAGAGGTGGAGCTGTCAGATTTAACCGAGTTTAACCTTATGGTGGAACGCATGTTAAACCAAGCGGCCTCGTATTTTATAACAGCGATTACAATTAATCCGGATTACAAACCAGCTTATCAGCATCTCACTATTTTATTCATTCTTCAAAATAAAATGATGTCAGCTAAAGCTCAGTTGGAAGATAACTATAAAATAAAGTTTGGTGAAGATGATATGTATCTTTTCCTTTCGGGGCTGGTATTCGCAGTTGAGAATAAAAAAGAGAGAGCGGTTGGTGTATTTAAAAAGCTACTGAGTCGACGAACTCTTAGGGGAGCTAATGTGCTTTACGCAGCCAGTTATAATCTGGCTTATATTTACAGGTTTCAGAAAAATTTTGTATTAGAAAAAAATGTGTGGCGAAATCTCATAAAACGGTCGCAGGAAGTCAATGATAGTACGTTATTTCGGTTGGCTCTTCGTCAGTTAAAGCCCAATCAAAAATTAAGGCGTGCTAATGGCAGGTTAAAAAGTATGGTTGATAACTTAACCATTGGCGATACTTTTCAAGAAACGAAAAATTCTCTGTCATCGTATGAATTGTGGATGAGCGGAGAGTTGTTTAACGTTTTTGAGATGCAAGATGGTAAACATGTAGTTACTGACTCAAGATTAATCGTGCAGCATGTGTGGCAGGAGACGGCTGAAAAGCGTGCCGAAATTATAGGCGTCTTTCAAGGTGACTCATCTGACAGGCCATTAAAGTTATTAGGTGTTCCTCAACGACAAACGGCGACTCAGCAAGGTTTATATCTCAGCTATGATGATTATGGGCTAGCGTTCAATATAGTTGACGATAAAGTGTCGGGTTGGTTTGTTTATTAAGTGCTATTTATTAAGTGCTATGTATTAGATGCTACTTATACGTGTTGTGACATATTGTTATTGGCTTAATTAAAGGTGCTGATATGAGACTATTAATAACGTTCCAAATAATATGCAAATGTATTGTTTTTTCATTTTTTATTTTAGTGTCTAATTCATTATATGCAGTTGATTATGGTCTAGAGGATGTTGCACTTTTTCAGTCGGAAAATTACGATTCTAGGATTTATCGGGAGGTGAAACCTAAGAGTGAAAGAGGTATTACGAAACACGATATTCAAGCATTCCAATCAAATAACTCGTCTCCGAAATTTTATGCGCTAGTTATTGGAATTAATGATTACATCGAATTTCCGAAATTAAAGACTGCAATTAGTGATGCGAAATCTATAGCAGCTTTACTGAATGATAAGTATCAATTTGAAGTTAAGCTCTTGCTTAATGCAAGTCGAGAAAGTTTGATTAATACTTTAGCTGAATATCGTGCTAGCTTGAAAGAAAATGATCGATTTTTGATTTATTATGCTGGGCATGGAATTTTGGATAAACAAGCTGATGAAGGTTATTGGCTGCCGGTGGATGCACAAAAAAGAAATTATTCACAACTTATTTCTAACTCTACTATTACTAGTTTGATAAAAGCAATTCCTGCGCGTCATGTTTTGCTACTGTCTGATAGCTGTTTTTCCGGTAAGCTCACTCGCGGTATCTCTATGGGAGTCAACAATGCCGAATTCGACAGGTTAACAAACACTCGGTCAAGATCCGTTATTACGTCTGGTGGATTAGAGCCTGTTGAAGACGGAACTGGTGCCCATTCTATTTTTGCCAATTCTCTTATTTCTATACTCAAAAGTAATAATAGTTATATCGATGCCACGCAACTGTTTTATAAGTTACGTCGTTTGGTTGTATTAAACTCGGATCAGACGCCAGAGTTTTCCGATATTCGAAAAGCAGGTCATGAGGGTGGTGAGTTTGTTTTTGTGGCAACAATAGATAACCCTGTGATTTCCACGGTGCATTTAGCTGCAGATGTTTTAGATGGTATTGGGACGAGTACACCGGCGGTTCATAAGCTCAGTCATAATACGGTGCGTCAGATTCAATCCGGCAAATTACCCGTCTTTAACGATATTCTAGTAGGTGGAGAAAAAGGACCTGAAATGATTATGATGCCACAGGGCGGATTCACTATGGGTGATATAGGTGGTAGAGGTCGTGAAAATGAAACTCCGTTACATCAGGTAGAAATTAATTATAAATTTGCGTTAAGTCGATATGAAGTTACATTTTCACAGTATGATAAATTTGCTCAGGCAACGAATCGAAAATTACCTGATAGTAATGGCTGGGGCAGAGAAAATAGACCGGTAATAAACGTAAGTTGGGATGATGCGAATGCGTATGCGCAATGGTTGGGGAATCAAACCGGGCAACAATATCGGCTGCCCAGTGAGTCCGAGTGGGAATACGCTGCACGCGCGGGTTCTTCTTTTATTTATCAGTGGGGGAATCATATAGGTAAAAATAAGGCTAATTGTAACGGCTGTCAAAGTGAGTGGGACAATCTACAGACTGCTAACGTCGGTTCATTTCAGGGTAATGAGTTTGGGCTGTTTGATATGTTGGGTAATGTGCATGAATGGACAAATGATTGCTGGAATCCAGCGTATAACGGCGCACCACAAGATGGCAGTACGTGGCAAAATGGTGATTGCTCGCGGCGGGTGATTCGAGGAGGTGCTTTCAGTTATAACGCGAAAGATTTACGTATAGCTGCACGAAATGGTGTGGATGCCAATTCCCATGATGTTGTTCATGGGTTTAGACTGGCTATGTCGGTTGATTAACCTGAAGTAGGTACGCCTGATTTAAGTATTCTGAAGAATATGCAGTGTAATATTGAATTAGCAATGTTACATATCTCTAAAAACCGTTAAAATGCGAGCATGCGTTGGTTAACTATTTTTCTTTCTATTCTTCTTATATTGTTGCAATACCCATTGTGGTTTAGTGATAGTAGCCTACCTGATGCCTGGCGTTTAACATCTAAAATAGACGTGCAGCTGGCAGAAAATCAAAAATTCACAGAGCGTAATAGATTGCTTCAGGCCGAAGTTGAAGACTTAAAAAATGGTTTGGAGGTCGTTGAAGAAAAAGCACGTAACGAACTGGGCCTGATTAAACAAGGCGAAACCTATTTTCAGGTAATCGAAAGCATGCCGCTAAATGATGTGGTTGAAAAACATGATGAGTAAAGATGTTAATTTGTGGGTGGTTATTCCCGCGGCAGGTGTTGGTAAACGGATGCGTGTTAATCATCCGAAGCAATAT
Organism: Gammaproteobacteria bacterium; assembly: GCA_029864945.1. Classification (GTDB taxonomy): domain Bacteria; phylum Pseudomonadota; class Gammaproteobacteria; order S012-40; family S012-40; genus CALZJE01. The sequence continues at coordinate 1,458 of JAOTSL010000096.1, read as the reverse complement.
TTAAAAATCAATCATAAAACGGTTCTCGAGCACACAATATCCTGTTTTTCCAGCAACAAACGGGTAAAAGGGATTGTTGTTGCCACTTCTCCCGACGATGAATATTGGCCCGAGCTGGATATCGAGTCAGATGTGTCTTTGTTTGTAGCCGTCGGCGGTGAAGAGCGCTGCCATTCGGTTTTAAGCGGACTGGAGTTTCTTGCTAATAAAGCATCTGTTGATGATTGGGTAATGGTGCACGATGCAGCTCGCCCCTGTTTACATGAAGATGATATTCAAAAGTTAATTGACGAGTTGTGGCTGCACGGCACTGGTGGTTTATTGGGTTTACCGGTAGCTGATACCCTAAAATTTTGTGGGAATAATGGTCGGGTTAAACGAACAGTGAGTCGAGATGGTTTATGGCGGGCGTTAACACCACAAATGTTTCGCTACGGCAAACTTGTTAACTCACTTAAATCAGTGATCAATGAACCAAATCAAATTACCGATGAAGCATCGGCCATTGAAGCAGCAGGTTATGAGCCGGTAATGATTGAAGGTCGATGGGATAATATAAAAATCACGCACCCTCAGGATCTTGATCAGGCAATCCGCATTCTCCATGGCCAGCAAGGTAAATAATAAGACTTATTTTTTTTGCGTAAAGTAAGTGATGTAAGACGTTATAAAAGGAAAATATATGCGAATAGGTCAGGGTTATGATGTTCATGCATTTGCAGAAAATAGAAAACTTATTTTAGGTGGTGTAGAAATCCCATTTGAAAAAGGTCTGGCCGGGCACTCTGATGCTGATGTACTCATTCACGCAATTTGTGATGCCTTGCTTGGTGCCGCAGCGATGGGGGATATTGGTCAACACTTTCCTGATACCGATGAGGACTTTAAAAATATAGATAGCCGTATTTTATTACGACATGTGTCTGGCTTGATCAGTAAAGCTGGCTACAATATTGGTAATATTGATGCGACCATCGTTGCCCAGCGGCCAAAGTTGCTGCCCCATATAGATATTATGAGAGAAAAATTAAGCGCAGATCTTGAGATTGCTCTCTCTCAACTAAATATTAAAGCTACAACAACAGAGAAGTTGGGGTTTGAGGGTCGTGGAGAGGGCATAGCAGCTCATGCGATTGTGTTGTTAGAGTGACTTATTTCTTTAAAATATGAGTGGGCAGGCCATCCAGGCTACTCATATTTTTTTCTTCCCAGTATTGTTGAATGCCTTCATCCCCTTTCTTTTCTGCCCATTTTAACAATGTATCTCGATCTGTCATATTTTCTGCGAGTGGTATTGCGTAGCCGCAGGAAGTTTGTACTTTATTGATTTTTAGCGTGATAATCTGACGTGTACCTGGGTATTTTTTAAAATTCTTTTGCCAGTTTGGCCAGTCGTCGTGATATTGATTAATGACGCTTCCCTTGCCGTACATGCGAAAAATGAGCGGTTGTTTATCA
>JAOTSL010000095.1 GCA_029864945.1 Gammaproteobacteria bacterium | reverse complement strand
TACTGCTGCAATTATAGGAAACAGTGCCTGTTTTGGATTGGCCAGTTCGCCTGCGACTATTTCACGCTTAAGCTCTAACCCGATCACGAAAAAGAATATCGCCATCAATCCATCATTGATCCAGTGATGTAACGTCTTAGATAATTGAAATCCTTCAAAGCCAATTGTAAGTTTCGCTTCAAGCAAGTGATGGTAAGCAGTGTTCCAATGACTATTGGCAATATAAAGTGCAACCACAGCACACACCATAAGCAGAACACCACTAGTGGTCTGCCGATGTATGAATTCATCCAGGGGGGTTAATACCCGATCAAAGGCTTTTTCCCAAGGTGCGTTATATTCTTTATCAAAATTATTTTTCATTAATATCTCTACTTACTTTTAAGCTGTACGATTAAATTTGGTGTCACAATTATTTCTAAAACATCTTCGACTAACAAGCATCTTGAAGCAGCCATTCTTTCGCTATCTCTGTAATCGCGACAACGGCAGGATGAGAAATCTTGCGTTCCACAGAAATAGCATAAAACTGCGCGCGAACTTCATACGTCTGACCTATCGCAACCACCCCATATTGCTTTTGAACCTCTTCCGAAATAGCGGTAGGTGCAATAAAGACCCCAGAACCAGTCTGACCAAAGGCTTTCATTAAAGCGCTGTCATCAAACTCACCCACAATTCGGGGGTGAATGCGCTGCTCACCAAACCACTGGGTAAGATGACTGCGCACTAATGTCATTTCTCCAGGTAAAAGAAATGGCGCACCATTGAGGTTTTCTGGAAACGTTTTACCAAGCGAATTTGCGAGTTTGCGAGTTGCAAAAAAAGTTGTACCGCAATCACCCAACAGGTGATTAAAACCTCGCACATTTACACTTGATGGAATAGGGCCATCGGCAATCACCAGATCCACTTTATGCACCGCCAACTCACCTAACAATGATGAGATGGCACCTTCTCGGCAAATAATACGTATTGGCTCTGGTAACTGAAGTGCTGGCGCTAGCAAACGACATGCAATAGATTTTGGTACAACATCTGAAACACCAACAGTAAATGGCATTGTTCTTTCTGATGGAAGATTGCGTATCATTTCTTCCATCTCACCACCTAATGAAAAAATCTCATTGGCATAACTCATAACCTGTCGTCCGGTTTCGGTTATTTCTAGGTTACGGCCCACGCGGGCAAAGAGGGCTACACCTAAGTTTTCTTCGAGAACGCTAAGTTGCCCACTGATGGTCTGTGGCGTCAAGTGCAGGCGTTCACTGGCTCGGGCGATTCCGCCCTCTTTCGCCACTACCCAAAAATAATGAAGATGTTTGTAGTTAATCATTCTTCCTCTTTGCTTATTCCTTTTGCTTTTGGTTTAGCTTTTTATTTCGACAACACCTCGATAAATGCGATCATTATAGATGCATTAATCGACTTTTTCTAACTATAAAAGAATACTATCTTGTTACTCGGTCAGCTTCTACATATTAATGATGTAGGTTGTCGCGCTCAAAACCACCTAACAAGAGGTATAAAACACGAAATGAAAGCCAGACACAGAAGATTAGGGCTTGTTTTCATGGGTATGTCAGGACTGATTGTCGTGACAATCTTGATATTGCAGGCGGTTAATAGCTCGATGGTGTTTTTTTACAGCCCTACCCAGGTTCATGCAGGTGAAGCAGGACAAAATCATGTTTTTCGTTTGGGCGGACTAGTTGAGGAAAATAGCTTTACCCGTGAGGATGATGGCCTGACGGTTCATTTCCTAGTAACAGATAATGCCAAAACAGTGCCGGTAATATATTCCGGGATGTTGCCTGATTTGTTTCGGGAAGGACAAGGTGTTGTAACACAAGGTCGCATGGGTACGGACGGTGTATTTGTCGCAAACGAAGTCCTCGCTAAACACGATGAAGAATACATGCCACCAGAAGTGGCAGAAGCATTAGAAAAAACAAAGCAAGCTAAGCTCGCTAACGAATTAGATAAATCAAGTTAAGTCGGAGAAATGAATGCAACAACAGCAAAGCAAAAATGAACCAACACCGGAAGATCGTAATCTGGTTAAATTTCTGCTCGCATCCGTCTCCTTTTTATTCATTGGAACCATACATGGCGTATTACAAATCCAACCGCCCATTCGCGCATGGTTAGATTCAATCGGTAGCCCATACGGCGGCCCAGGACATATGATTGATCCCCTCGCCCATGCTCACATTAATTTAATTGGCGGCGTTGTACTATTGGGTATGGCTGTAACATATTATTTACTCCCTAGGATTTCAGGCCATGCAATATTCTCTCAGAAACTAGTCAACCATACTTTTTGGTGGACAGCACTTGGCATATGCGGTTTTTATAGCACACTGATGGTATTTGGCATTCTTGAGGGTACTTTATTATTACAAAACGACATTACCGGCGTGGAGGAAGCTCATAGCTACTATACGCCGATTATTGCGACAGTTTCTACTGGTATGGGAATAGGCTTTTGGGTGTTTTTTTTCAACATATTCTTTACTGCTAAAAACATCTATAAAAAATAACATTATTCCTGCTACTCATTTAACGACCAAATAAGAGGGGCGAAATGAATAAGAAATATTTGTTTATAACACTCACGATACTCAGTGCTATTGCAGCAATAGATTTAGCGCTGGCAAGTTAAGCACTGTCACTTTGCTAATAGTAGAAAATTGATTTACCTGGCTAAATTAGCTCAAACCAAGTTATCACTATTAGCATGATCGGCAAAGCCGGTGCCTGCTTCAGTGTAAATATTAAATACTTGGGTTGCACCTGACTGCTGTAACAATTTCACTTCATCTGGATATCTCGCAGTTGCGGCAATACGCCCAGGAAAAGATATTTCTCTTAACTGATTCAGGGCATTAAGGTTGGCCTCAAAGTTTGGCAAAGCCAGTAAGACTAGTTCGATGCCGTGATTTTCCTCAATTTTTTCCCAGAAGTCTGCATCACTCGGATCACCGTGTAAAACTGTACGCCCGAGCCCTTTCTGCCTCTTAATTAATTCTAGATCAAAATCAATTCCAACCACGTTATCACCATGTAATTCGCGCATTCTATCGTAGGCACCGCTTCCGACTCTACCCATTCCAAAAATAGCGATAGTTGCGCCGAGTGTATCCAATAGCCTGTCTTCAGGCAGTCTTTCATGGCGCTGAAATCTCATCCAGAACATTCTGAACTGGTTATAAATTTTATCATCGTAATTATTCAGCGGTGCCGCAATAACAAAAGAAACAGACAGGGCAATCGCAAGAGCAACTAACCATTCGCTATCCATCCAGCCATTCGCAACACCGATCGCAACTATGATCAAACCAAATTCACTGTAATTGGTTAAACTTAAAGATGCCAATAAAGAGGTTCTTGCTCGCAGCTTAAAACTGGTCATTAGTGCGAAAAAAAATGCTGACTTGATGAAGATAAAAGGCACAAGGAGCAATCCAATTATCATTGCCTCCTGTGTGAGTTGTCCTGTCATACCAATAGAAAGGAAAAAGCCCACCAAGAACAGATCTTTGAAGCCAAGCATTGATTTGGCCATTTCCGTTGCCTTAGGGTGAGTGGAAATTAGCAAAGCCATAATGAGTGCACCTAAGTCGTCTTTCACACCGACTAACTCAAAAAGCTCTGCTCCGCCTAGAGCAAGTACTAGACCATATAATACCAACAGTTCGCCGTGACCTGTTTTTTGAAGAAAATAATGAAACAGCGGCCGTAGAGGGATAAGAAAAAATAACAATGCCGCCCAAACTGAAGGGAGCGTACCGGCGGATACAGCTAAAAAAACAACTGCAACCAAATCCTGCATAACCAAAATGCCTATGGCAATTCGTCCATGCAAAGACTTCATTTCACCTTTATCTTCTAGTGACTTAACGACAAAAACAGTACTAGAAAAGCTCAACGCAAAAGCGAGCATCAATGATAGTTTAAAATCCAGAGCAGAAAATAAAGAGACTTTTAGCAAAGCCAAGCCGAAGATAACAACGCCAAAAAGCCCAATAATTATTGAGATATGCAATGCAGTTACCGACCAGACCTGCGGCCTAATCAATACCTTTAAATTCAGTTTTAAACCAACAGTAAAAAGTAGAAGAGTAATACCCAGGTCAGCCAGTTTCGGCAATATGTCCCCGCTTACTACTCCCAGATAATTAAGTAAAAAGCCGGTTGCCAAAAAACCAACTAATGGCGGCAAACCAATTAGTTTTGCTGCCAAGCCAAGAATAAACGCAAGGAAGATCCAAGAAAAATCTCCAAATGCGATAGCAACCCATTCAAAATCCATCGTTCATTATTGCGCAGTCCTACTCTGGACTCAAGCAACCTTATTTAATGTCGCATGGATTAGCTGGCTTATACCTGAAACCGAACACTGCTAAAACCGAACCACTGCTAAAACCGTACTACTGTATGTTATGCGTGAGATCTAAACACTCGAATCTCGGGCTACTTTAGCCGGGTTCAACTCACAAACTTTCACTTGTCTTGAGAACCCTTTAAAGCTTTCTTCCTGCAGTGGTTCATAAGGGAACATGTCTGCACTCAGCAAGTACACAGAATGACTGACTTTTATGTGGCCAGGTGTGCAGGAGCCTTCAAGACGGCTGGCCAGATTAACCCCGCGACCGACAGCGGTATATTCCATCAAGTTGTTTGAGCCAAAGTTACCGACAGTAACGTAGTCCTGATGAATGCCGATGCGAGAAAGCAATGCGAAATCAGTACCTGATTTTTGCCAGTCGACTGACAGGGAAGATATCTTTTCCTGCATCGCCACACTTAATTGCACCGCTTTAATGGCTTGCTCACGGCTTTCCATCTCTTCAGGTGCGCCAAAAAATATCATAATCGCGTCACCGATAATCTGAATGATCGTCGCACCCTGCTGTTCGATAAGGGTAGTCATTTCACTTAGATACTTGTTTAAAAACTGAGTGGCTTGTTCTACCTCGAGGCGGTCGGTCATTTCGGTAAAATTACATAAATCACAAAATAGTATGGTGATATTGCGGCGCTCGGTTATCAATTCTTCCGTGTCCCCTTCAGACAGTATGCGTTTTAATAACCGACTGGAGAAATAACTGCTCAGGCGACGGCTACGAATTAACTCCTCAAGCTGATCCTGTATTTTTTGCTCAAGATTGGCATTGAGTTGCTTGAGTTGCTTTTCTTGTGTGCGAAGCATAATCAAGTTGCGTGTCCTAGCGAGGAGTTCTTTGGCGTTAAACGGTTTGGCCAGGTATTCATCGGCACCCTTTTCCAAGCCTTCGATAACCATTTCATCAGATGCCTTGGCCGTCAGAAACATCAATGGAATGTGGTTTAGCTCAGGATCTGCCTTAATCCGACGGCAAAATTCATAACCGTCCATCACCGGCATCATAATGTCACTGATAATAAGATCGGGCATGTGAGTCACTGCCTGCTCAAGTCCTTTTTGACCATTTATAGCTTGGACAATGTTATAAAATGGTGCCAGACAGCTTGCGACATAATCCCGAATATCAGTGTTGTCATCCACGACTAAAATAGTTGCCTGTCCGGCTGGCACCATAGCTAGTTTCGCTGCCGCCGAAATCGAATTCTCAGACTGACTGTCAATGCTGGCCATTTCGATATCGGTCGAGGTAGCTTGTCCGGTTCGATCATCAAGGAAATTCACTTCACTCTTACTGTGCTGAGTATTACCCTGAATAGGCAGAGTCACTGTAAATTCACTACCAAATCCCAAGTCACTCGTCACCCCAATTTCACCGTTATGCAGGTCAACCAATTCCTTAACCAGAGACAGACCGATGCCTGTTCCTTCATGCTCACGTGTTGAGGAACCATCTACCTGATAGAAGCGATCAAAAATCTTATCAAGTTCCGCTTTATCCATTCCGGGGCCAGAATCTTTTACGCAAATTCGAATACTCTGCATTTTATCTTCAGTGATTATTTGCAGGCTTAATTTAATACGACCGCCCTCTGGAGTAAATTTAAATGCATTTGAGAGCAGGTTGTTAATAATTTTTTCTATTTTTTCTTTATCAATGGCCAGCTGTATTTCACTTTGGGTTGTGTCAGTTATAAAATTGATTTGCTTGCGCTCTGCATATGGCACAAATGACTGACTCATCGCCCTAAAATATTCGCTCATGCTGCAACTCTGCAGCTGCAACTTCATTTCACCTGCTTCGAGTTTGCTGATGTCCAACAATTGATTTATCAGCCTTAACAAACGCCGACTGTTGCGCAACATGACTTGCAATGGTTTGCGCAGCTTGTCACTAACATCGCCATACTCATTGTTAAGCGCATCCTCCAAAGGGCCGATGGTCAAGGCCAAAGGGGTGCGGAATTCATGCGAAACATTGGCAAAGAAACGGTTTTTGATCTTGTCCATTTGCATCAGTTTTTGAGTCTGCTCATTAATCACGCGTAAGATGCGTTTATTCTCGCTCACATAGTAGTGGACGCTGATGTAAACCAGAAAAAAGGCTACACTGAGATTAGACACAAAAAAGATCACAATGACAGAATCTGCCAGCGGGGCAATCGTTCTCGCCAGATAATCGTCCAACAAACCTGAGATGACAGTCAGTCCAATATAAGCAAGTAACCAGTAATTGGCCGGGCGTTGCCCATGAAACATTAATGCGCCGATGGGAGCCAACATCGCCCAGATCTGAACGCCACTACCCGCACGAAATCCCCCCAGACTAGCCTGCAATAAAAAGGGTAGCCACAAGATCAGGAATATCTGGCTGAATCTAAAAAAGTTATATTGCTTGGTTTTGAAAAAAAGCAGAATACTCAGAATCGAGATGATCGCATAGCCACCAGGGATAGCAGCAGAAATTGTTTTATCAAAAAAGTAATAACCGGACGACCAGAATAAACAGGCGATACTAATGCTAGTTGGAACAATTACCATAACGGCCTTTTGCAGGCGCTCTTGCGGGGTGTCGGTATTCAAACAACCTGCATAGGCATATAAACGGAACAATTCCTTCACCATATCCTCCCCGAATAATAGTTAACACGGGTGGAGTCTAGCATAAATTAAGGGTATTCTAATTCGCCAAACCACGCAGATTATAGTGAAGTAAATATGGACATTAAATTATTACAGCATATACGATTGTTCGCGGCACTCGACGAAAATGACCTACAAGCCTTGGCCAAACACTTTGTTCAGCGGCACCACCCCAAAAACAGCATCATCATCAATGAAGGGGATAGCACTAATTCCTTATACATTATTCTCAGCGGGCGAGTGAAGGTGTTTCTGAACGATGAAAATGGCAAAGAAGTGACCTTAAATGTCGAGGGGCCGGGAGAATATTTTGGTGAAGTTTCCCTGTTCGATGATGGTAAACGTTCCGCATCGGTCATCACCTTAGAGAACTGTCAATTTGCCATATTAGAAAAACAAGAATTTCTAAATTGCATAGGCCAAAACCCAACATTAGCCATATCCATAATCCAAGGCCTGACTGGACGATTACGCGCCCTAAGCGAAAATGTTCGTAGCCTAGCGCTAATGGATGTGTATGGTCGAGTTGCACATACCTTGCTTGAAATGGCCCACGAGCAAGATGGACACTGGGTGATAGACGAAAAACTTACCCATGTAGAACTGGCCAATCGCGTTGGTGCCTCCAGTAAAATGGTCAGCCGCATTATGCAGGATCTTAAAAAAGGCGGTTACATTACCAAAAACGCAAAACAAATTATAATCGAAAGGCCTCTGCCCCCGGCCTGGTAATCATTTTCAAAATCAGTCAAAAGTTTTACCAGCCCTCTTTGCCTACACCCATTGTCAGTAACCTTTCGTCATTTAATCCATCCCTTATACGCTACACAGTCTTGAACCACTATTTTCAACGCATAATCCAAAAAGAGGACATTTGTCCCCTTTTTTACCCCCCAAAGTACCACGCCTACCTTTCATAGCTTCGATATCATAATCCCACTGAAACAAACAAATCAGAAAGGTGAATAACAATGAATCAAGCAACAGCAATCAATACAGAAGTTAATGCCGTAGACCTAGAACTTAAGGTTAAAGAAATGTACCGCGATGTGGCAGAAGACCCAAATGGAGATTTCCATTTTGAAATGGGTCGCGTTATGGCAGAGCGCCTAGGCTACCCAGCTACAGAACTGGATGACATTCCGGCCGAGGCTATCGCCTCTTTTGCGGGCGTAGGTTATTACTTTGATCTTGCCAAACTCAAGCCTGGTGAACGTGTGATTGATCTTGGAAGTGGATCAGGCATGGATACGTTTTTTGCTGCACTACAAGTTGGCCAGGACGGCAATGTCGTAGGCATTGATATGACAGATGCCCAATTGAATAAGTCTAGCCAACTACGGGACAGAACCGGTTTCGTAAACGTCACTTATCAAAAAGCTTATATACAGTCAGTACCAGAGAAAGATGAAAGCTTCGACGCAGTCATTAGTAACGGTGTCGTTAATCTTGCGCCAGACAAGTCAAAAGTATTCAAAGAAGCTGCTCGCTTACTAAAACCCGGCGGGCGTTTAGCACTGGCCGATATTGTTACTGAACGGCAATTGCCCGGTGACATCACCTGTGACGCCACTTTATGGGCGGCTTGCATAGGTGGCGCACTGCAACAAGATGATTACATCGCAGCGATAGAGGCAGCCGGCCTGGTTATCGAGCATGTGCAGGATAATCCTGAATATCACTTCATTTCTGAAAGTGCTGAATGGGCGACCCGCACTTTTGGCGTCAAGAGTGTTTCAATCCTGGCTCGTAAGCCAGCTTAACTACAACATTTAAACCTTAATAATTTTTCACAAAAACCACGGAGTAATAAAAATGTCTAATACAAACAGCAACACATACCTCTTCACCTTAACTGCGTTCACTGACGACTCAGACCGTATGGCAACACCTCTGGTACTCGCAAACAGTGCCCTCGCAAGCGGCGCAGATGTCGTGCTATGGCTAACCATGGGCGGTGTTGAACTGGCCAAACAAGGAGCGACAAAAAAATTGACCCCAAAGAGCTTTGCCCCAGTGCAAGATCTGCTTGAGAGCTTTATAGAATCAGGTGGCCATCTTGGTGTATGCCCACCCTGCGGCAAAACACACGGATTAACCGATGAAAACATGCTGGAAGAAGCGAGCTGGATGGGTGCAGTTGCCATGTTGGAAGCATCTACAGGACGCCAGACATTTTCATTTTGATACGTGTACTGACAGGTAGCTGCGATCTACCTGTCAGTCGTTTCGCAAATAGTGAGAATTAAACAGGAGCAAAATAATGAAAACTGAAAAAGCATTTGCAAAGAATATTTATTGGATGCCAGAACAGATCTTCGACAAATTTAAGGAAGATATTCGTAAAACTGATTTTAAGCTTTCAAGCGTGATGAAAACGCCTTGTGAGACCCTAAAAGCATCAGGCAAAAAAGTACGTTATGCAACACCCCAGGTATTTAACAGACTGTGCCCCCGACAAGGATCGTGGTATCGAGAGTCGAATAAGGCTGGGCAGATTCTGGTCGTTAGTGAGGAAAAGCTTTCGGGCCAATATGGCAGATATCTTAATGCCTCTATCAGCGAATCTGACTTTGTGCCTGATCGACTACCCAGTTCAAATGAATTAGAGAAACTCATAAAATCAGATGCATACCGGAATCAACGCCCTGATGAGTGGGAAGCACCTGGAGTGAAAGACAGTGTGATGTTCAAGATCTTATTCTCTCTGACGGGTTTCTGGGGTTGGGGGGATAACCTAAAATCACATTGGTTGAATCAACGCTCTAACCACGCCAACTTTCTTGCCAAAAAGTATACCGCTGAAATCGACGGCGAATCCGTTCCTTACAGCGTAACAGGCAATGATGGTGTTTGTTCTTCCTGCGTAGAGTTCTTTAATATAATTGGGCAAGACTCCAGAAAAATGGTCCACGCCTGCCCTGGTTCAATTACCTTTGCGAACGTAAAGCGCAATACATACTATGACGTGAATCCCATCAGGTACATTGCTTTACAGGAAATCGTATAACGAGTTGCTACCCACTTGCTGTTTTACTGTTTTGCTGTTTTGCTGTTTTGCTGTTTTGCTGTTTTGCTGTTTTGCTGTTTTGCTGTTTTGCTGTTT
>JAOTSL010000094.1 GCA_029864945.1 Gammaproteobacteria bacterium | reverse complement strand
AACGGATAAGAATCTGACGTCTCTTGAAGTTGTGCACGAGCAAGTTGCATGCGCCATTGAGTAAGGTAGCGCATGGCCGATTCGCCAACCAGATTAGTAAATCGAGCCGAGAAACCTGAGCGCGACATGCCTACCTCTTGGGCTAACGAGTCTACGGTCCAGTTTTTTTCTGGCTCGCGGTGGATGGCGGAGAGAGCCCTTCCCACATGATTATCACGCAGTGCGGCAAGCCACCCTTGCTCTGCTTCGGGCGCGGAGTCGATCCATGAGCGGATTGCCTGAATGATTAGGATATCTGCTAAATGCGTAATGACCGTTTCGCCACCTGGTCTCAACTCCCTCGCTTCACGAGCAATAAAACGTAATGTACTTTGCAACCAACTGTCCTCATCATCCACCAAGCTGTTGATATGCAGTACCTTGGGTAACAACGAAATGAGTTTCTGACCTGCGACATGATCAAAGCGTGCAACACAGCAGGTAACGTGAGTTGATTCACCAGCACCACCGTAACGCATGACCTCGTAACGGTCACTTATCTTCTCAACCGGTATATCGAACAACGGTACCGCCTCATCTTCCAGACTGCTGCGGATGCAGTGGCCATTTCCGTGAGGCACTAATACCAGACTACCTTGCTGCAACAAGCGAGGCTCCTCACCTTTAACCTCAAGCCAACAATGACCGGCAGTAACGATATGAAACATCATGCATCCCTCAAAAGGAGGAAGCTCTACACCCCAGGGGGCCGTAAGCTCGGAACGACAATAAAGGGTGCCGGTGAGTCGAAGCTGGTGCAAGGTTTCGCCAAGCGGATCGGTGAAGTTAGGGATATTTACGTTGGTTCTCAGCATAGTTTGAATATTGCCACGAGTATTGATCAATAGTCTAGTAAATTTGAATGTTTTGGACGAATGGTAAAAACAATTGGACTTGTGGTGATTGTTAATCCAAGTATTTTGCACCAAAATTATATCTGCTAACGAGCTCATTCGTTAACACCCAATTCCAATCAATACAGGAGATCAATATTATGAAAAACTCACCTATTCTCATCATCGGCAAAAATGGTAAAACCGGCAACCGAGTCAATCAGCGCTTACAAGCCCTTGGTTATGTAACACGTCCCGTTTCCAGGTCAACAACACCATCATTTGATTGGGAAAATTCTGACACATGGGAATCTGCAATCAAGGGAACCCACAGCGCCTATGTTACCTATCAGCCGGATCTTGCTGTGCCCAGTGCAGAAGCTACTATAAAGAAATTTGTTCGTGTTGCAGCAGAAGCTGGGTTGAAACATATCGTGCTCCTATCTGGCCGAGGCGAAGAAGGAGCGCAACGTGCAGAACAAGCCCTTATAACCAGTGGCATCTCCTGGAATATAGTGAGATGCAGCTGGTTTAACCAAAACTTCAGTGAAAGTTTTATGGTAGAGGGTATCTTGGCCGGTGAATTAGTCTTGCCTGCATCAGACACTCTTGAACCTTTTGTTGACGCGGATGACATTGCTGATGTTGCCGTAGCTACCTTAATTGACCCACACCACCGCAATAAGCTGTACGAACTTACTGGCCCACGTGCGTTAACGTTTACTCAATGCGTCGAAGAAATTTCTGAGGCACTTGGCCGGCCAGTGAAATACACCGGCATCCCAGTCGATGATTATATCAATACTTTAAATGAACAAGGCGTGCCAGAAGATTATCAATGGTTGCTGCGTGAATTGTTTACCGTGGTATTTGACGGCAGAAACTGCAATGTAATGCCGGGTATTGAAGAGGCACTTGGGAGACCGGCTACTGACTTCAAAACCTATATACAAAAAACGATTGGGACAGGTGTTTGGAACGCAGAAAAGCAGAAGCAATCTGCTTAAATTTCGTATTGGAGTAAGTCTCTACAGACCTGTGGAGATTTATTTAATAACGAGAGAAGCTAATTAAAAAAGCGTCATAAATGTTTCTAATATTGCACCCCACTGTAAAAGACTCAGTGTACTGGAAGCTAATAATTACTAATTAATGAAAGGAATAAATGAACATGAAAAACTCAAAAGTACTTAAAACCATATTAATTATCTCTGGTCTGATCGCATCAGGAATTGGAGCAGCAATACTTTTTGCTCCTGTAGCCTTCTATGCAACCTATGGCATAGAACTTAGTGGCGACATCAGTTTATTGAATGAAATAAGAGCGCCTGGGAGTGCACTACTGGCAATTGGACTACTAATAATCTCAGGTGCTTTCGTGGAAAAGCTGACCTTTTCCGCAGCAGTGATTTCCACTGTATTGTTCCTGTCCTATGGCTTATCTCGAGTGATGAGCATAGCGATTGATGGAATGCCAGTCGAGGGGTTGGTACAGGCGGCTGTTTTAGAAATTGTAATAGGACTTGCTTGTATTTTTGCCCTCGTAAAATATCGAGAAAAACAAAAGGAGTTTGCGTGATATTTTCCTAATTGTTACTGCTCCTCCTTTATGACTGCTGCACTCATCAGCAGTCTTGTCGCAGGGGTTTACTTTGCATTGGGGTTATTATGCTGGCATTCGGGAAAATCAGTACTGTTGTGACTTAATGTATCCGTGAAAGTGGGTGAAGATCAAATTATATTAGCTCGCATTCCCTTGCTTTATTAATTGCCTGACTACGATTATTAACTCCAAGCTTGGTGTAAATGTTTTTAATGTGTGTTTTTACTGTGTTGAGAGAGACGAAAGATTGGTTAGCGATTTCCTGATTGGATAAACCCGCACAGAGATATTCCAGCGTTTTCTTTTCTTTGTTACTTAAAGGTTCAATACTGGAATTTGTTTTTTCTGCATGTTGAGATTCTGTTGTTGGAAATGCAGAGATGATGTAGGTTAAGCGTTGTTTGGCTAATGGCTTTTTAAAGAACTCAGTTTCAGCGAGTTTATTGGTCGCAATACGCTAGTTAAAACTATGCACTTTAGTGCAAGGCTTTAGCTGCTACATAGTTATCTTACGCTAAGGAAATGAACTGTCAAAGACGAAGTGGACACACGGTCACCCAATTAAAATCACATATAGTCTGGGTTGCCAAATATAGATACCCCGTTTTGATGGGTGAAATACAAAAGCGCTGTCGAGAACTAATAATCCAGATATGTGATGCTGAAGATATTCGAATATTGAAAGGTGTAGTGAGCAAAGATCATATACATATGCACATAGAATATCCGGCCAGGTTATCGATAAGTGACATAGTAAAGCGATTAAAAGGGCGGGCATCTAGAAGGTTGCAAGATGAGTTTCCTGAATTGAAGAAGCGTTACTGGGGTAGGCGTTTTGGGGCAATAGGGTATGGCGCTTGGTCGACGGGAAATATTACAGATGAAATGATTCAAGAATATTTAGAACATCATAGAGATTCCTTAAATGAAGATACAGGTAATATCATGTTAGAATAGGCGGGAAGGACTTTTAGTTCTTCTGTAAGAGCAACCTATGGACTTTCGGTCCATAGTCGTTGAGTTTCCTTCCAGCTTAAGCTTTACGAAATAGCTCGTGAATATTGTTTAAAGTAGCAAGCGCATTTTCTTGATTTTTTATTCCTTCTGGCGAGCCGCCATTTTGTTTTAAGAAATCCAATGATTTACGCGCTGTTGCCAAAAAATCAAATTTAACCTCTGGATTAATATTCATCGCACGGGGTGCCATTAGGTACAATGCATCCGTTGAATTTATTATTTTATTGTCAAATAACTCTGAAACCATACTGCCCGCTTCGTTTTGCGATATATTTGTAACATCATACTTATTAGCAATATCTTGCCACTTGTCATTGGCATTAAGTCCTGCATTGCTAATACTCACTGTGTCGGTTGCCGCTGCGGTTCTATCTTTAGCAGCAACACCTGCGTTATTTGAATTATTCGTGTTTGTGTTTTGCACTTGGTAACTGTGGCTTACTTGAAAATTACTATTTATGAACATAAAACTCTCCTTTATTACTATATTAAGCAGTTAAATCAATGCCTTTACTATTTTCCTTTGGTAAAAACTTAACACCATGCAGCTCTTCCACCACAGACAATCGACTTAATAAAAAATCAGCACCACTAGTGTCTCCAATGCTTTTCTTAAGCTCTATGGAGTTTTTACTTTGAGCAATGTAATCAGTTTTGACATCAGCCATTTCAGCTTGCTTACCATCCAAGTGCACTCTCCCTCCTGGAAATATTATCGGAACAGGTATATCTGCAAGGCCAGCTCTAACAAGCTCACTATATTCACGGGGTGATATATCATGCATATCAATAGTCTTTTTAGGTGGATTTGATATCTCCTTATCGCTTGAACTGGCTTGCGTATTGTCTATTGCTTCACTCCTGCTAGATAGAGAAGCTCTGACATTTTCTGGCATGGAAATTTTTTGCAGTGTTCCTTGTATTTGCATAGTCATCTACCCATATGTAATTAGTTAAAATATGAGATACATACATTTCATGTCATTTTCGTAAAAGAATCAACAAACCCCATCTAATCACCTCTACCTCTCACCACTGATAATCAAGTGGAATCTTCTTTGAGCATCTCGGAGACAACAACGTTCAAGCCAGTTCGTTTTAAATACTCCGACGGAAGAGTCGCGTTATATTCCATGATCGCCTTAACAATATCTTTGCCTTCAGCGCCTTCAGATTTCATTTGGTTATATATCTGTGTTCTATGCTCCCGGTATACCACATCCATTTTTCCAAGTGAGTCATCCGTATATAAGTTTTCAACTTGATCATATTTTCCAATATTCTCAGTATGATTACCCTGCCATTGCGCAGCACCGCTTTTTGTCATAATTAAATTGGCACTAGTTGCGTAACGCTTTGCCATCAAATCAGCATACTCAGGATTGGAGTCAATAAGTTGCTTTTCTTCTTTCATTGTGCGGGGATTTTCACTACTGGATTGATAGCCTGGCTCACTCATCAATCTATCAATAACCCCTTTCATGTATTTCCTTCCGGCAGAACTGCCCCCACTATTAAGCATGGAATATAATCGCTGTCGATCTTCCTCAATCGCCAATCGGTTTTTCGCAGCCGAGCTAATTGTAACTGATGAGTCTTCAGGTGGCGTGCTTTTAACTTCAACTGGAAAAATGGTATTCGTCTTAACATCACCTCTCAAAGCGGGGATACGGGAGTATGGGTTATATCTAATTTCCATAAATAATTCCTTCTAGCTCAGACAGTCGACTTCAAATTTAGCGAGATATTCATATATCAAGTGATGATAGATATTCATCAATTTGTTGCTTTCGCAAATCATTTAACTCACCACGTGTTGGCCCTTCTCCCTGAAAAAAAGATTCCGCCTTAACGGTATCACCAAATTCTGCTTTCAATATAGAATAAACTTCGTTAGCATCAACCGAGTTATGAATTGAGCCAACTACTAGTTGAGACAAATTATCTCCAGCACTTCGACTTAATCCTTTTTCTCCAGATTCGATAGCCAACATAGGTGGGTTAATAGAAAGATTTCCATTGTAATTAATACTGGCTACGACTTTTCCATTAACTTTGAATACGTCACGCTGCTCGACTGCATTAGCCTTTTCCTGCTGCTCCACTTGTTGTTGTATTCGATATTGGCCTACAGCATAGGTTTGATGCATTTGTTTAGCATTCTCAATAATTAACTTCTCATAGTTTTTTCCGGGGTGAATTCGCTCAAACATTTCTTCATTAGTTGGACCCATTCCAGTCGCGTAGTACTCCACCTCCAACCGGTCACCATATTTTTTTTGCAGCTTCTAGCTAATTAAGTCAGCTCTTTCCTGGGGGCTATTGTTTCCCTCAAATCGACCTAAATCTAATCCATAAGTTGCAGTGCCTGCATTTCCCACATGAGCAACAACTTTTCCTTCTACGCTAAAAACAGCGACTGTATCACGTTGATTTGCGTGTTTTTTTGATCGACTGACGAAATCTTCAATCCCCTCAGGTGAGTTACGATAAGCTTCCATTCGGATATGCTCTGCTGCAACATTCATACGATCAAGTATGTGGTCAGGTGCTCGCATCGGCTTGGCGAATATAGCGTTAATTCCAGAATCTTTAAGCGAAAAGGATAGTCCTATTTCATCCCGGGCGGTTCCATTATTTGACGAATTACCGGCTACGGCACTTTGTTGATTGGCAGTAGATGAACTAATTGATGAGTGATAACTGTTATTAACTATCATGTTCAAACTCCTAGCATATTAAAATTACAATCTAAGACTCAAGCCGGTCTTATCCAAATAGGATTGTGGTAAGCTTCGATTAAACTCTTTAATGGATAATATATATCGATATTGCTTTCACCTGTGATTTTCATTATTTCGCGTACTTGAAACGCTTGTTGTGTTAATGCCTCATAGTCCAATTTATGTTGTTTATAATCTATGGTCTGCAAATTTGGTAATTTTCAACTTAACTTCTATCCCTTACATAAGCAGAGTTTCTAGCCATATTCTTTGCCAGCGAGGGATCTTTTTTCATACTTTCTTCTAATTGAGTCATTCCCGACTTTATTGTCTCGTTCCTGATTTTCATTCTTGCTTCATCACTGATGGACAAGGTATCAGAAAAAGCATAATTGACTTTTTCTTGATGAAGGGTAGAGGCAGGAGGCGTGTAGCGACTCTTCATTTTAGACTGAAATAGTCTCAAAGGTATTAATCGAAGAAATATCCACAATCTTGCTCCAATTATTTCTAATAGATTTTTACAACATTGATGTATCACAAAATTCGTTAACCTAAACCTGCAATCAGACGGCCAAAATTACATCACCTATCCTTTAGGTTAGGTTTTCGGTGGTTTAGCATGGATAGGCTTTATTTTTACAAGCAACATTATAAAACTGAGGAAAATTTCGGATATTGAACGGCAACTGATTGCCGATTTAAACTAACAACGGCCGCACCAATGCAGGGCATAGAATGCATATATATTTCATACAAACGCTTTTTACAGGTTTATTCACCGTAAGTATTTCTTCGGTAGCTAAAATACTATCCTTTCGTATAGCGAACTATACATTGCTTTTCCCTAATAGTAAGTATCAAGAAATGATATTCCATTTTAGACTTCGATAGTCTGGTTGAGAATTAAATTAATATAGGAGATTAATATGCAAATTAATGCCGCATCTTCAATTAACTACCTAAGCAATTTAAAGAACTCATTATTTCAAAATAGAGAAGATGTTTTGCAAAAACAGAACGGGGCTGATTCACGAGTTAGCTCACCCAATGTCCATTTAAGCGAAAACGCCCTCGCAATGTCGAATAGACTTAAACAAAACTCGGTTTCGATTCTGGATAGAGTTAACAATGATCCTGTTTACGCGGAAAAAGCAGCAAAGAACTTTAGTAGTAGCTCGGATTTGCAGTTATCACCGTTTAATCTATATGACACTCTTGGGTCTCCAGGAAACAAAATGACAGCAGCTCAACAGGATTATTTTAGCTCAGGAAAACATGAAGAAGATCAACAATATTTTAGCTCTCAAGCCAGTATCGCTTCTCAACAACGACATGCCATTTACAGTGATATGAAAGCAACAGGTGCCAGTGGAAAAGAGATATTTTATGCGATCATGGACTACAATAACTCACTTCCCGATAAATACAAGGAAATGGCTGGGTTAACACAACTTTCTGCAGCAGCGGTAGCGGAATTAAAAAACCAGTCTAAAGTCTAAGAAAAACAAGGTCCAAGGAACATTGAATAATATAATTCACGCCACACTGATTTCCTTTGCTTTAAATATAGTTAAATGCCATTTCCATATAGAGTATCTAAATTTGTCATACAAAAAGGAAAACGGCATTAAGTAGTTTACCAAATACAGGTGCTGCGACTATCTATTAGTGAAATTCATCCTCAGTATTTTATTTATGTATTATGTACAACAGCCGAATCCCACTGTAGCTTCTGTTTTTCCTGCCGATAAATTAGAGAGTCCTCTCTTAAATAAGAAATTTCAATGACTGATTATTTCAAAATTTCATTGCATTCACCTAACTCAAATTCCTTGCGTGCCCCTAAACCTGTAATAAGAAATTTGGACTCAAGCCCCTTAGAGAGACTAGGTGTTAGTGCTTCAATATCTGCTGAAGGTAAACGTGCGGTAGTTGATTACAGTTTAAGTTTTGCAGATGTAGACAAATCTTTGTCTACCCGTGAATTACTTAAACAATATGATTTCAATAATATTACGCCATGGCAGATGACTGGACTTAGTGCTGTGTTATTCGAGCGAGGTGATATATCAGTTGAGGCATCAGGAAGTTTTATTAATGTACAAATGGACTTTGGCATAGAAAAAGATAAAAATGAGCCAATGGATATGGTTTCTTATTTTAAGAATAAGCTTGATAATGTCAAGACTATAGCCCGTACAGACTCTTCTTTTAGCTATGCAGTTGCGTATCAACAACATACATCTCAAACACTTGAAGATGTTATTTCCTTTATTGACTCTGATAGAACTGAAGTATCGACACATCAAGGTGTGAGCTCTGAAGATTTGAGAATTGAATCAGTGCGCCAGAGCTTAAAGGCTGCAACTACACTCTTAAGACAAATGGATTTTTCCAAATTATTCAATCAATTGTAGTAGTTCTGAAGTCTGTACTTGAGTCTATTCTTAATTGTGATTTTCACTTTCGTACTTGATTGAGTATACCTGTGCTTAAGTAGCTAAATCCACTGCGCCATTACAAGGGCATTTATGTTAGCTTGCTTTAACATAAATTCGGTTTTTATATACTTGTATAGTAGAGTTTCAGGATTTTTTGAATTGGTTGTTTAAAATCATTTACTCCTGGTTAGGGGGTGTGAATTTTTTATGTCATTTCTATTTATGTTATGTCGCTGTAGTGGTCAAATAAATAAGATGAGTTTTATTTAGATAATTGATCTATTGATGATATTGCTAGGTAAGGTTTAAAGCTATTTAAGAATGTATCAGCTCCAATTTGAGCTGATACAAATGAAAATATATCTTTTTTAATATTCAAAATGCTTCATTTTTTCGCCTTTGCTGTCAATTTCGGTCATCGCTTCAATACCCAGTTGCAAATGCACTTCGCCCCAGTTTTTTGTTACGTTGGCATCTGACTCTTCTGTTTTAACACCGTCCGGCTGGACTGGTACATCGGAGACGAGTAATAAAGCACCTCGAGATATCTGGTTATGGTGTCCTACTATAAAGATAGTGGCGGTTTCCATGTCGATAGCGATGGCTTTTAACTTGCGAAGTCTAGCGAGAAAGTCGCTGTCATGTTCCCAAACACGGCGATTGGTTGTGTAAACAACACCTGTTCGATAATCCAAATCTTTTTCGCAAATTATTTCAGACACAAATTTGTGTAATTTAAAAGAAGGCAGTGCTGGTACTTCTGGTGGTAGATAGTCATTGCCGGTTCCTTCGCCCCTTATAGCTGCAATGGGTAAAATGAAATGGCCGATTTCTGATGAGTATTTGAGTCCGCCACACTTACCTAAAAACAATACGCTTTTAGGTTGACGTGCGCTAAGTAAATCCATAATAGTGGCTGCGTTTGGTGAGCCGATACCGAAATTGACAATAGTTAAGCCGTTTGAGTTTGTTGCAGCTTGCATGGGGCGGTCTTCACCATAGATATCACATTTGAATTGTTCTGCAAATGAAGTGACATAGTGGCTGAAATTAGTTAACAGGATGTAATCACCAAATTTATCGATTGGCATACCGGTGTATCGTGGTAACCAGTTTGTTACTATTTCATTGTAGCTTGGCATAGGATAACCCTTTTATTATTAACGATTTTGTATTTTCCTCTACTATTTCATATAACTTGCACGCAGGCTTAGTCTGCAATTGGTTTTATTTTATACGTTCCACAAATACATAAAGACAGTATTGGCTAATTTTAACGCTAAATTGTATTGATCAAAATATGCACTCAAATTATTTTGAGGTTAGATATAATTTATGATGCAATTTTGGGGCTAGGAGAGTTTATTTTGGGAAAGCACTTAGTGAGCAACCGGTAATTTGCCACTTTTTTGGTCAAGTGGTAATGCAATGAATAATAAGAGTTATAATAAGATATTACTTTTTTATTGTGTATAAAACAGGCTGGACAATGTTCACATTGTTATTGATGTAAGGTTTAAAATTTTCGATCTTTGCTTTTTCCAGTATTCCTTTTGTTATTTCCGAATAGAGCGATATGCTATTC
>JAOTSL010000093.1 GCA_029864945.1 Gammaproteobacteria bacterium | reverse complement strand
GTATTATGACTATCTCAACTGAGCACAATAATTTATTTACAAATCGATTCCATTTCTAGTATGAATTTTAAATGCTTAAAACACTTACTTAATAGTGGCAATGCTCTTAATAAGAGATAGTTTTCAATGAATGTTTAAATACATGTGAGGACCAACGTCATATAATCCCATAACAAATTCACAA
This sequence comes from Gammaproteobacteria bacterium, assembly GCA_029864945.1. Taxonomy (GTDB): domain Bacteria; phylum Pseudomonadota; class Gammaproteobacteria; order S012-40; family S012-40; genus CALZJE01. The sequence continues at coordinate 10,137 of JAOTSL010000093.1, read as the reverse complement.
ACACCAGTAGAAGTAAATTGTCATAGAAACAATGAAGACACATTAGTAGTTGTCACTGATGAACTCGATCTGGTTATTTTATATTGACTCACTAAGTCCCCTTCATATATCTACTGTTATGCCGTTAAAGTAGGAACATTGATACGTCGCTTATTATTTATTTGATATAATCCCCGCCACCAACATTGAGATAACCCGATTATGAAAATCAAAGCGATCATTATTTTATTCCTATTGTTAGTTTCCACACACACTTTTGCCGGTACGCCAGGGGAAGTTAAAGAAGGTAGTGTGCTACGAGAGGCATCGCTTTATGGCTTCGCCGGCGATTTTAGAAAGCTATCTGAATTCCGTGGTAAACCTCTGATCATAAACGTGTGGGCTAGTTGGTGTGAGCCCTGTCGGGAAGAAATGGCGTCCTTAGAATACTTATTTAATCGTTATGGCGGAAAACAATTCAATATAATCGGCATCTCCACCGATGACGATAGCAATGCCGCTTACAACTTTCTTATGCGTTCCGGCATCACCTTTGACAATTATCACGATTATAAATTGACGATGGAAAACATGTTGGGTGCCACTACAATTCCCCTAACACTTCTCATTGACAGCAAAGGGCGCGTACTCAAAAAAGTGCGCGGCTTTCATCAATGGGATAGCCCGGAGACTATTAAAATGATAGGTACTCTATTTGGCACTAAGATGTAATCATCTCTGGCTTAGAACTAACCAGCAAGCAAAAAATGGAAGTCACCCTCTCATATTTGAATTAGTATTGCGTCACCAAACAAATATTAAACCAGTGTTGTAAATAATAAACTTTTGGCTTATTGGAAATACTTTGCCATTGCTTACAAGCTTCTGCTGATAGTAATTTATTTTAAGTTTGGTTTGATAAATTAACCGTGGCGTTATAGACATACCCCAGGTCAGCGCAGCGCTGTAACCCGAATCAGCATCTGCTGACGCAGAACCATCTATGTCGCTAAGAGCAATATTGTCGCCTGTATTTGTACCATCACCACCACATGCAAATGTATTCACTGATTTAAGCCGAGCATATGCTAAAGAAGCAGAAAGTTTTCCTGATTTTTTTAAATTTAGTGTATACGAGCCACCTAAATAGGGGCCTTTTTGCAAAAAGATTTCTTCATACGTTCCCACTGAATTAACTCTGCAGCCTGGTTGGCTAACACCATCCCTACTACGATAAGAAATCTCGGTTTTTCCTCCTTTATACCCAGCAAATAATGTGATGCTTGGATTAATCTGATAACCAGCTAAAACATTGCTATCAAAGCGTGAAGCCGAACCGGTTGCACCCGCTTCAGAAACATCGCTATCCTTTAAACTCATCGAAGTATTTAGAGACAACATAAAACCACGAAATAAAACAGTGGTAAAACCTTCAACGGATTTGAATGTCAGTTGTTGTTCAATCTTTTTATCGAAAGAAAAGGAGTTGTAACCTACCGATGCACCGCCGACGTAATGAATCCCGCTTGGTGCAGCGGCTACGATCCCACTATTGAAAATTAACAGAGCAAATACAATGACAAATTTATCGCGCATAGTCTAATCCTTGACTGAGCAGGTATATTAATTTCAGTCATATCATGAACTATTCGTGCCAGTAATATTTTGCGTACATACTCCATCAAAATATAAGGCCTATTTAACAAGGTCATCATCCATTACTGCCAAGTAATGGCGCTTAGTAAATTCTTATATACACCTTAACAAATTAAAGAATTTATCATTTAGTTTCGATAGATCAATATATCCCACGTTAACGATATTGAATAAACGGTAAAATCACCATTGAACTGCTCAAACCTTAACCAGCCATTCATAAATGATATGGTATTCTGATCAGACTAACCGTTTTGAAGCTCAGTCCTTTTCATGAGCTATTAAGCATATTTATCTAAGAGGTTTATTTTTGAAGGTGTTTCTAAATTTTAAGTTGCTCGTTGCTTGATGTGAGCTAATACAACGCGCTAACCTCATGAATATATTAATAAAATAAAGACATATAAAAATATAGACATGAATCCAGGATAAGCATCTCCCTGGTTTTAAATAAAAAACATGGCATAGCAGTTCGCAAATAAACCTAAGAGAAAATATACAATGCGAAATATTGTTCCCCTAAAAAAAGTTTATTTATTATTGTTTCTTTTAAGCAGCACTCTACTGTTTAGTGCTTGTAGCGTTAATGATGAAGAACCGACTATTAGCCCCATTGATACGTCTGTGCCGATTATCACGTTACACGGAGATAGCACCATCACCTTGATAATAGGTGAAAGCTATACCGAGCATGGGGCAACTGCAATTGACAATAGGGACGGAGCCATAAGCGTTAATATATCGAGTGACCTCAATATTGAGCTCGTAGGAAAATATACTATTATCTACTCCGCGACTGATTTAGCTAATAATTTCAACACAGTTACCCGAACCATTTTTGTTATTGAAGAACCAGATATAAAAGCCCCCATTCTTACTTTGGATGACGATGAAATAGTTATATTAGTGCAAGGCGGTACTTATGTAGAAACAGGTGCCACCGCATTTGATGAAAAAGATGGAAGTTTAGATGTCTCTATAATGGGAGAAATAGACGTAGATAAAGTCGGTTCATATAAAATAACTTACTCAGCAGTAGATGCAGCAAATAATATCGGGACAATAAGCCGCATAGTTTATGTAACAACACCAAATCCATTTATCACTACCTGGAAAACTGACAACCCAGGCGTTACGGACGATAATCAAATAATGATAAGCACCCGAAAGGGCAACTATAGTTCTGCAGAATTGGACTACGATTACATCGTTGACTGGGGCGATGGCTCTTTGGATTACAATGTAACCGACGACATAACCCACACCTATACAACGCCCGGAATTTATACCGTTAGTATTAATGGCAGGTTTCCATCAACCTACTCGCGGTTAGATAGTGATAGAGAGAAAATGCTCACCATAGAACAATGGGGCACAAATAAATGGCTGACGATGAATTGTGCATTCTGTAAATATGTCAATCTTACAAGCAACGCCACTGATTCGCCTGATTTATCGTTAGTCACAGATATGACAGCGATGTTTTGGGGGGCAGCTGCATTCAATCAAGATATGAGCACCTGGGATGTCTCCTCAATAAATAACATCAGCTGGATGTTTGCAGATGCTACCTCCTTTAACGGCGATTTGAGTAACTGGAACGTGTCTTCAGTAACAGATATGAACCATATGTTTGTTGGCGCTGCATCCTTTAATCAAAATATCGAAAACTGGAACGTCTCTTCAGTAACTAGTATGAGTGAGATGTTTAACGGCGCAACTTCATTCGACCAGAATATCGGGAGTTGGGACGTATCGTCAGTAACTCGCATGACTAAGATGTTTAACAGCGCAACTTCATTCAACCAGAATATTGAGAATTGGGACGTCTCATCAGTAACCAACATGTCTAAGATGTTTAACAGCGCAACTTCATTCAACCAAAATATCAGCAGGTGGGATGTCTCGTCAGTAACCGATATGAGCTATATGTTTTATGGCGTTACACCTTTCAACCAGGATATTAGTAATTGGAACGTATCGTCAGTAACTGATATGAGTGGAATGTTTAACAGCACGGCATCATTCAACCAGGATATCGGCAATTGGGACGTCTCTTCAGTAACCGATATGAGTTATATGTTTTACGCCGTTACATCCTTCAACCAAGATATTAGTAATTGGAACGTCGCCTCAGTGACGGATATGAGTGCTATGTTTTCAGCCGCTTTCCAGTTCAACCAAGATATCGGAAATTGGGACGTCTCTTCAGTAACTAGCATGCGTAATATGTTTGCAGCTGCCAGGGAGTTCGACCAGGATATCAGTGAATGGGACGTCACGTCTGTGACCAGTATGAGTGAAATGTTCGCTTTTGGAATGCTTTCTACCGAAAATTATAACGCCTTACTTCAAGGCTGGGCTAGCCAGATTGTTCAGAACGATGTCAAATTTCACGGGGGGGACAGCAAATTCAGCGGAAACGGTGCTGTAACTGCCAGATCTTCACTTATAAGTACATACGGCTGGAAAATAATAGATGGTGGAGGAGCTGGAAGTGCGCTCTAAATATGGGAGCCATACAATTTATTTAGTAACTCTTGAGTAACTCTTGAGTAACAAATTTTGAAACAGCGTCAAAACCCATTCCATCTGTTAGCGAACTCACCTCTTACATCAACCCATTAACTGTCTTAATTTTTCTCTTCTTGGGCTATACCTTATCAAGCTGTAGTTGGATAGCCGCATAACCAAGCGCCTTTTCACTCAGTCGGCCAGGCATTCATTAATACTGCCCTGGTCAACCTGTAAACGAAGCACGAAAGCTTGATGTTAATTCAATTACAACAACAGACATCGCAATATAGATCACGACTAATCCAATAATGTAAATTGTATGATAGCTTGATTTTGATAACACACGAATACCATCATAAAGATTCAAACAAAACAAAATAAAGGAAAGCGCCACAAGACTTATCGTCGAATATGTATTCGGAATCAAATTAAGCAACAAATCAGAGTCATCACCAAAACCAGAGACACCTATAGCCAACAATAACGAGCACATCATGTAGTTTCTTACATGATCAAATACCGCCTTAGCCAGCCCGTTGTCGAGGGCAATGTTAATTTTCTTAATTGTTTGCATATTAGAATCAATAGTAGCATCGCTTATCTTGATACTGAACTAGTATTTTTTAGGCCACGAACATACCTTTGGAAATAACTTATGCTCTTCGCACAAATTATATAAAACTACCAGACAAAGTAGCGGATGTGAATTTGACAGTCTGCCCTAGCTGTTCTCATTTAGTCAGGTCAGAAGGATGGACATTGATAACATCAAAATAAACGTAAATATTTTAATTATTATTGCCAGCATTACAACAATGCTAGATTGCTCTTAATCACATCCTGTTATCTAACCCATCAAAATATTCATATGGTTTAACTGAGGGATGATTCACAAACTGAAGCGATATGTCGTTAACAATAGGATTCATCTAAATTAGTAACCTAATGAACGTATCCATTACTCCACTAGCACAACCAAATATTGAATTACCTTTACCGGTACACATTATTGTCAATAATCTGTTCACAACTACAGCCTTGAGTTTGCTCCGTAGTATAGATTTTTCCTGGGCCTTGTTCCTTACATAAAGTGTTAATGTATCGAACGTTGAATCGTTGCCCGGTAATGTTCCGTTTACTAATAAAACTATTCCAAGCCAGCGACTGTCTCCATAGCTGCAACTTTAAACATTACCGTAGGCGTCGGCTCACTTTCAATACCGAAAGATGACTGGGCAGTAACATATATACTATGAGCTTTATTACTATCACTAAATTGTGATGCATTGATTTTGTAACCGGATTTAACTAGTACATTCTCATTAAATAACTTATCGTCGATATATACATTGTATCCTGCCACATTACTTGAAACAGAGTCATCAAATGTGACGGTGAGGTGCTCACCCTTAATTTCGATCACTTCAGCAAATGCCGAATGACTTAAACCAATAAGTAAAAGTGTAAGCAATGTTCTTGTAGTGTACTTCATCATATAATCCCTCATGTGAGTGAAAAATTAACCCCTTAAATCTGTTCAATGATTAATTTGTTGTTATATGATTAATGTACACGCCGTTATTCATAGAGCCTGTGAATCAGATCACTCTTTTATTAGTTGATGCAATTTTTATATTCAGCATCCCCAAAAACTGATTATCTAACCTGATCTCATTGATAAAACTTTCGCTATATCAATTTCTTCCTTATATAAGCAAAACTCTTTTTCTGCGGAACTGATGGCTAAAAGTGACATGCGATCCGCTAACTCATTTCCTTCAATACCAACATGTCCGTTCACATGAAAAACTTCAAATTTATCTTTTATAGATTGATGCAACGCGAACATTTCCTGAATTAACTCTAGGTTTTTTATTTCGCCTCCAGTCTTTTTCCAGCCCTTTTTTTTCCAACCTACTGCCCACTGCGTTACACACTGAATTGAATATTTTGAATCACAGAAAACGGCAACAGTACGCCCTGCATCAATTTCTTCTTTAGAAACTATAAACGCTTGATATAGTGCGTTTAGTTCTGCAGTATTATTTGTACCGTTAGGGTTATACAAGCCGTACCAAAGCTCACTAATTTGTTTATTTCGATATATTGAAATACCGGAACCCGCCTCACCTGGGTTCGGATTACATGCCCCGTCAGAAAAAATCATTGTATCAACACCAATTTTATTAACTTGCTCATTGGAAAGAGTTGGTAACGATGGCTTAGAGGACTTTGGTTTTGGAGTAGATGAGGTCTTGTTTATTTTAGTCGAGCTTACTGATTTTCCACTAAATGCGGCTTCAGCCTCTCCTCGAGTTGTGAATGATTTATACTTTGCACCTTGAAATTTATCCACCTGTTTTTTGCAGCTGTCCCAGTCCGTAAATATCCCAGGTGTTCGACCTTCCCATACAACATAATACTTTTTCGCCAATCTATTACCCTCAATTTAAAATTTTATATAATTAACATATACACATATTCGGAACTTGGACACTACGACTTAGTGTAATTCAATCACTACTTAAACCCGTTATAAGTTCAAATAAGCGATCGGAATAAAGTTATTATTCTAAGTTTAGAATCCTGCAACCAATCCATACCCTAGAACAAAACCAATAATATAACCAAACATATTCTCGGTTGCGTTTGGCTTGCTATCACCGGTTTTACTATTTTTGATCATTGCCCTATTCGGCTGAATAGTAGATTTTTTTACTGACTCTTGATTTAAACTATCATCCTTTGAATGCTCAACAATTGAATTAGGAGTAGAGTCTATTTTATCATTATTAGTAGTTGCACAACCGACACAACTAAATGCAAAAATCATAAGCAACAATATTGGTTTAATTTTCACTTCAAATTTCCTCTATTATTGACATTAGTAGTGCATAAATATTTTCGCGCATGCCTAACGAATATTAGGATTTTTTACAAAAACGAAAACACATATTTATGTATTTCCTCCCGAAGAAAATTAGCAAAAATTTTACTAATCACACTCTTCGTACTGCTCCGGGTTTTCGCCTATACTTTCGATTACTCGTGGGTAAAGTACACCTTCAATTGCTGATTCTGGTGTTTTTCTTGTTTTTGTTATTTTAAAAATCCAACTGTCACCATAATCAAACAAATAAAACAATTTATTTCCAGCTTCTATGGGGTATATATCATCAAGAGTAATATCAAATACATCATTACTGTCAATATCGTAAGTTGTTTTTCTTCTACTTCTTGTGTTTTTTGATACGAAAAATTCATACATATGGTCATTATCAAAATCGATAGCTTGCTGGATTGCCAAATGTAAATCATCTAATGTGGAAGAAGATTCAATTTCTATTTTTCGCATCATATCTTCTTCGTCATCGTCCCTTGAGTTAGGGAACTCAATCGTAAATGTCAAAATCATATCAGTTTTTCCAAGTAGATTAATATTCAATTTGTCACGAAAATTATTTCGTACCTAACCGCCAGTAGTTGCTTTAAACACATTATTATATGTATTTTTTCTAGCCATTTACACATCTCCAACAATTCGTTAATGAGATATTCGAAATTTCGGGAGAAGTTCCATCACTGTTAATTTAAAAAAAAATTTGAAAAAACAACCTATTATATTGTGCTACACATCAGGCGCTAGGCCTAAAAATGCCGTTGACTAAGTTGTTGAAACTATTTCCATTTATACCTTATACGGCCAACATGAAACTTGTAAGACATAAGTTTCTCATGCTGTAATCGGCCCGTAACAATTCCTGGCGAGACCCCAATATTTTTTGAAAATAATTTTATACTTGGATAGGAAAAGTTACCTAATAGTTTAAACTCTCTAAATTCTTTCTCGGGAATTAACGTTATCTGAGAGAATTTATCAGCTTCATTTTCCTGTTTTTTCCACTCAGAAGAATGAGTGTCATTTTCTAAAAAGGTATGTCTTTTATCATGTAAGAGTATGTGACCTAACTCATGAAATAAACTAAACCAAAATATATCGGCCCAGCCACCTCTGAGAGACATCATTATTACTCCCTTCGACTTTTTAACCCAAAATGTTGCACCGGTCGTATAAGTCTTCTTAAAGTGAGGAATTACGACAAGAGCTATACCACATTGCTGCAATAACGATTCGAGCTTTGGAAAAAAGTCATTTGGTTCTTTTTTAAGTGTTAACTCCCTAATATCAGAAATCTTAGAGAGTAAAGTATCTTTACAATATTCATCACACTCAATTTGATTTGCAATTAGAGCCCCAGCTCTTAACCATGAAGCTAAAGCTTCATGGTTAATTTCATTATTAGTACTTTGCCTAAAAGCAGGACTAAACGACCGAACCCCTTTCAAATTAAACAGTGATGAAACCCCGAAAAAACGACGAAGACTCTGAACCTTAGTTAACGGATCTCGAGTTTTTTCTACTAACTCCAATTTAGAAAGTTCTAAATATGGAAAATCAACCAAAAGCTTCTCTTCTTTTTTTGCATTTTCAGCCTCAACCTGGCTCGCTTTAATTAATCGATACTCAGACTCCAAACCGCTCCATATATGAGCAGGCACGCCTAACACCTTTTCTAACTGAATAGACGTCTCTGGGGTTATAGCCTTATCACCTTTAATAATTTCATTTACTGCTTGAGCCGGGCGGCCCATTCTACGAGCTAACTCTGCTTGATTAAGCCCCATATCCTCAAGCACTTCCTCCAAATACTCACCTGGGGGAATAGCTATATCTGTTACAAAATGTTGTTCAGTCGCCATAGTGCTTACTAACCTCCTCTATAACCGCAATATTCAAAATATCGCCTTCCACGGTAAATATCAGTCTATAAAAGCCAGTCAGGTTGATAGCATATTGACCAACTCTATCCCCTTTTAAAGGATGACATCTAAGCCCTGGTAACTTCTTTAAATCATCGAGACTATTAGTAGCCTTAATAATATTTATTCTTTGTATATATTTCCGTCCAACCGAAGCTCCAAACTCTCTAATTGATTGTTTTGATTCTAAATAACACCTTTCAAGCTTCCCGGTACGGAACTGTACTATCAAAACATTTCCTTCAGTATAGTTATTTTATCGGCGCTAGTTGTATTCACCTTTAGGGTGAACATTGTATTCCAGTGATACAGCAATGTCGAGCGTGCAGATAGTTGAAAGAAATTCAATTGTTGACACGCATCTAACGTCGCTGATAACCCGAATTTGGCATCTTTGCTTGGCCACTGATAGCGACTTCCCCAGCCGACCCTCTCAAATTAACTAACATCCAATAGCATCCAAATTAACCTGCTCTAATACATCACTTATCAATTTTCACACAAAGATAAGTTGACCAAGGTTCATCGTTGGGTATAGTGTCAACATTTCATCACACGTATCGACTCTACTTATGTTTCATATTGCACTTTACGAACCTCGCATTGCACCAAACACTGGCAACATCATACGCTTAGCTGCTAACAATGGTTGCAGCCTTCATCTTATTGAGCCTTTGGGTTTTGATCTTGAGGAGAAAAAGCTCCGTCGTGCGGGTTTGGATTATCATGATATGGCGAATGTTACGCGACATCCTAACTACGATGCTTTTTTAGAAGCGATGAAGGGACGCAGGATTTTGGCGTGTACTACAAAAGGAAGTCGGTTTCATGATCAAATTGATTATTTGGATGACGATGTTCTTTTGTTCGGTTCGGAGACGCATGGCCTTCCTGATAATGTGCTACAAAGTATTGATGCGAGTTGTCGATTGAGGATTCCGATGCGGCCGGGTAGTCGTAGCCTGAATTTATCAAATGCGGTTGCTATTATTAGTCATGAAGCTTGGCGGCAGCAGGGGTTTGCTGGTGGTGTTTGATAATCCTAGATTCCGCAGTTGGATCGCGGATTCTAGGATAATAAATGCGTTTGGTAAAAAACGCATTTATTAATATAAGACGCTAAACTTGTTTGAACAATTTAGGATTCTGTAATATTTAATTCTT
>JAOTSL010000092.1 GCA_029864945.1 Gammaproteobacteria bacterium | reverse complement strand
CACGTGACGGTGCCGCAAATAGGGGCGATGTATAAAGGTGATCGGTCCCGAAAAGAAACGCTGGTCGAATACGGGTTTAGAATGCCATCAGCATTGGATAACCGACCATTGCGTTTTGATGAGTTTGAGCAACTAATGCCACAGACCGTTTTTATTTCGGCGACACCCAGCACTTACGAGGGCGAGCACTCTGGTGCAATTGTGGAGCAAGTCGTACGTCCAACAGGATTGCTTGATCCAATGATTGAGATACGACCAGTGGCGATACAGGTTGATGACCTTTTATCTGAAATAAATTTAACAATTGCCAATGATGAACGCGTACTTGTCACAACATTAACAAAGCGAATGTCAGAAAATTTGACGGATTATTACGCTGAGCACGGTATTAAAGTGCGTTATTTGCACTCTGATGTTGATACGGTTGAGCGTATGGAAATTTTGCGTGATTTGCGTCTGGGTGAGTTTGATGTGTTGATCGGGATCAATTTACTTCGTGAGGGACTTGATCTTCCTGAGGTATCGCTTGTTGCAATTCTCGATGCGGATAAAGAAGGATTTTTACGGTCAGAGCGATCGTTGATTCAAACTGTTGGTCGTGCGGCGCGAAACATTAATGGTCGGGTAATTATGTATGCCGATAGAATCACCAAGTCCATGAAAAAAGCGATCGATGAGACTGATCGACGCAGAGAGGTGCAAATCGCATACAACAAAGAGCACAATATTATCCCGCAGGGGATTAAGAAAAATATTCGCGACATTATGGAAGGTGCGTATTCGCCTAGTCGTAAAAAAGGCGCTGCTGGTAAAGTGGCAGAATCAATGGCAGATTATGAATCACTAACGCCCGCGCAGTCGCTTAAAAAATTAAAAAAACTCGAGCAGCAGATGTACAAATTTGCGAAAAATATGGAGTTTGAAGAAGCTGCAAAGGTGAGGGATGAGATTCGTCGCTTGCAGGATAGGGATATTGGCATTTAAGTTCTGCTCGTTTTATTAGGGCTTTATGAATCTTTTTGGACAAGTTAGTTGAAATTTTGGGAAGGCGATGTTAAAGTCCACCTCGATTTTTAGGCGCGTAGCTCAGCTTGGTTAGAGCACCACCTTGACATGGTGGGGGTCGTTGGTTCGAGTCCAATCGCGCCTACCAGATTCTAAGAAGGCATCGTTTCTTATAGTTAAAGGACGGTGCCTTTTTTATTTCTGACGGATGTCTCGCCTGAATCACTCTTAACACACTTTTTATGATGTAGATTCCGGCGCTGATTATTATGATCTCACGTGGTCTTTGGTAAGGATCACCACTGAAAAAGGATTAAATATGCCTACTATTACTCTCCCAGATGGTTCCCAGCGTAGTTTTGATAACCCCGTTAGCGTTATGGATGTTGCTGCCGATATCGGGCCGGGCTTGGCAAAAGCCACATTGGCCGGCAAAATTGATGACCGTCAGGTAGATGCATCTTTTCTGATAGAAAGTGATGTTAATTTAAGTATTATTACTGATCGTGATGATGAAGGTCTGGAGATAATTCGTCATTCCAGCGCACATTTGTTGGCTCAGGCCGTAAAACAACTGTTTCCAAGCGCCCAGGTAACAATAGGTCCCACCATCGACAATGGATTTTTCTATGATTTCGCCTATGATAAGGGTTTTACCCCGGATGATATGGCGGTCATCGAGAAAAAAATGGAAGAGCTGGTAAAGCAGGATTTACCTATCACCCGTAAAGTAATGCAGCGGGATGAGGCGGTGACATTTTTTACCGATTTGGGTGAAAAGTACAAGGCGGAAATTATCGCCAGCATTCCAGAAGATCAGGAAATAGGTTTGTATGAGCAGGGCGACTTTATCGACCTTTGCCGCGGGCCTCACGTGCCTTCTACCGGTAAGATTAAAGCCATAAAGTTAATGAAATTGGCCGGCGCATACTGGCGCGGCGATGCTAAGAATGAAATGCTTCAGCGTGTGTATGGCACAGCTTGGCGCAACAAAAAAGAATTAAAGAGCTACCTTCATCGTCTGGAAGAAGCAGAAAAACGAGATCACCGCAAAATAGCCAAGCATCTTGATTTGTTTCACATGCAGGAAGAAGCCCCAGGTATGGTGTTCTGGCACGATAAGGGCTGGGCTGTATATCTGGAAGTAGAAGCCTATATACGTCAGGTGCTAGTTAAGCATAATTATCAGGAAGTGCGTACACCGCAATTAGCGGATCGATCGTTGTGGGAAAAATCCGGTCACTGGGCAAAGTTCGGTGACGAAATGTTTACTACCCAGTCGGAAAACCGGGAATATGCTGTAAAACCTATGAACTGTCCCTGTCATGTGCAGATTTATAATCAAGGTTTAAGAAGTTATCGCGATTTACCTCTAAGAATGGCTGAGTTTGGTTCTTGTTACAGAAATGAGCCATCTGGCACCTTACACGGATTGATGCGAGTACGCGGTTTTACGCAGGATGATGCTCATATTTTTTGTTCAGAAAATCAAATTCAATCTGAAGTTTCCAGTTTTATTGATTTACTTTACAGCGTATATGAAGATTTTGGTTTTAATGACGTTATTATCAAGTTATCAACGCGCCCAGATGAGCGAGTGGGTAGTGATGAAGTTTGGGATAAAGCTGAAAAGGCGCTTGAGCTGGCATTGAATAACAAAAATCTGGACTGGGATCTGCAGCCAGGTGAAGGTGCTTTTTATGGGCCTAAAATTGAGTTTTCGCTAAAAGATTGTCTCGACCGAGTGTGGCAATGCGGTACTATACAGGTTGATTTTTCAATGCCTGGTCGTTTGGATGCGCATTACATCGCAGAAGATGGAAGTAAGCAGGTTCCAGTGATGCTTCACCGAGCTATTTTGGGTTCTTTGGAGCGTTTTCTTGGTATATTGATTGAGAATTATGCTGGTGCTTTTCCTTCGTGGTTAGCGCCTGTTCAGGCTGTAGTTGTCAATATTACCGACAAACAGGCTGATTATGTAAATAAAGTGCAAGAAAACCTGCAAAAACACGGATTCAGAGTAAAATCCGACTTGAGAAATGAGAAGATCGGATTTAAAATTCGCGAGCACACATTACAGCGTGTGCCGTATTTAATTGTCGTTGGCGACAAAGAAGTTGCTGACGAAACTGTGGCTGTGCGAACGAGAAGCGGAGAAGACCTTGGTTCAATGCCTTTAGAGGCGTTTATTGAGCACTTGACTACCGATATCGCGAAACGCGGCCGAACTGCTTAGGAGGAAAACGCCATCGCTGCTGGCAAACGTGAAGTTCGAATGAACGATGAAATTACAGTACCTGAAGTCCGTCTAATTGACGCGGCTGGAGAACAAAGAGGTGTTGTAAGCATAATAATTGCCCTTGAAGAATCCGTAGGGGCAGATCTGGATTTGGTAGAAGTTTCACCAAACGCAGAGCCGCCTGTTTGCCGTATAATGAATTACGGTAAATTTGTATTCGAGGAAAACAAGAAAAAGCAGCTGGCGAAGAAAAAGCAGAAGCAAACACAGGTTAAGGAAATCAAGTTCCGTCCTGGTACGGAAGAGGGCGATTATCAGGTAAAACTACGCAACCTGGTACGCTTTCTAAGTGATGGGGACAAAGCCAAAATCACGTTACGTTTTCGTGGTAGAGAAATGGCTCATCAAGATTTGGGGCGTAAACTGCTCCAGCGTGTTGAGAAGGATCTACTTGAACTCGGATCGGTCGAACAATTTCCTCGTATGGAAGGTCGGCAGATGGTAATGGTAATTGCACCCAAGAAGAAGGGGTAGAACAGGTAAATAAGGCGCATTTTTGTAAAAAAATGCCTTGTTTAAAAATGTCTAACGACTACCTGCCTGCCAAATTTAAACTAGAAAAATAGCGGAGTAAGCAGCAATGCCGAAAATGAAATCTTTAAGTGGCGCCACTAAGCGCTTTAAGCGGACGAAGAAAGGTGCGGTTAAACGTGGCCAATCTCACCGTAGTCACATCTTGACTAAAAAGAGTACTAAGCGTAAACGTCAACTGCGTTCACCTCAGTCTGTTCATGCGTCTGATGTTGTTTTAATTAATCGAATGATGCCTTACCGCTAAATCGATTTACCGAACTACATAAACAGAAATTATAGAGGCAAAGAACAATGGCTAGAGTAAAACGTGGTGTAACAGCCAGAGCTCGTCACAAAAAAGTGTTGAAGCTGGCAAAAGGTTATTCAGGTGCACGTAGTCGTGTATTTCGAGTGGCGAAACAGGCAGTAACAAAAGCAGGTCAGTATGCATACCGTGACCGCAGACAGAGAAAACGTCAATTCCGTCGTTTATGGATTGCGCGTATTAACGCTGCAAGCCGTAACAACGGAATGTCTTACAGCCGTTTCATTAACGGTTTGAAAAAATCCAATGTCATGATTGACAGAAAAGTATTGGCTGATATAGCTGTATATGATAAAGATGGGTTTACTCAAATTGTTGACGCGGCAAAAGCTGGATTGGCTGGATAAGTCAGTTTAGATTTGCGTAAGCAGTATTAAAGGGGGAAGGTTGATGAAACCTTCCCCCTTTTTTTGTTTTACCCCTCATAAAGCTAAATTTATTTTAATAAAATGATTCAAATGGAATCTTTTTAAGTAAAATAACGACTTATCACTATTTACACAAAGTATAAAAAAATGACAATCGATATAGATAGCCTGTTAGCACAAGCAATATCTGAAATAAACAATTCAGAAGACCCAAATGCACTGGACCATGTGCGTGTTCAATACCTTGGCAAAAAAGGTAGCTTAACTGAGCAGCTAAAAGCACTTAAAGATGTACCTGCTGATCAGCGAAAAGCGGTTGGTCAATCTATTAATATAGCCAAGCAGGCTCTCCAGCAAGCGATTGAAGCGAGAAAAACTGATTTGCAGGAGCAAGTTCTGCAGCAAAAGTTGGCGTCTGAAAGCATTGATATTACATTGCCGGGCAGAGGGCAGAATACCGGTGGTTTGCACCCGGTAACTCGCACTATTCAGCGAATTGAATCATTCTTCCACGGACAGGGCTTCATGACGGCTGACGGTCCTGAGATCGAAGATGATTATCATAATTTTGAAGCCCTGAATATTCCGGATAATCACCCTGCGCGCGCCATGCAGGACACTTTCTATTTTAATCCGACTACTTTGTTGCGTACTCAAACATCATCTGTCCAAATTCGTGTTATGGAAGAGTCCAAACCGCCGTTTCGTATTATTTCATCCGGTCGTGTTTATCGTTGTGATTTTGATATAACTCATACGCCAATGTTTCATCAGGTAGAAGGTTTGTTGGTTGATGAAAATGTCAGCTTTGCAGATTTAAAAGGCACGCTGGTTGAATTTATGCGTCACTTTTTTGAAGTGGATGATTTGCAATTGCGTTTTCGTCCATCGTATTTTCCGTTTACTGAACCGTCTGCCGAAATTGATATTCAATGTGTAATGTGCGGTGGTGATGGTTGTCGTATGTGTAGTCATACCGGTTGGTTGGAAGTTGGTGGCTGCGGCATGGTACATCCACAAGTGTTAAAAAATGTGGGTGTGGACAACGAAAAATACGTCGGATATGCATTTGGTATGGGTGCTGATCGCCTCACAATGCTGCGTTACGGCATAAATGATTTGCGATTAATGTTTGAAAATGATTTGCGGTTTCTCGCGCAATTTAATTAATAAACTATTTAAAATAATTGGTCGCACACGTAAAAATACAGCGGACAGACTGGAAACAAAATAATGAAATTTAGTGAAAATTGGTTACGCGCCTGGGTTAATCCGGAAGTAAATACAGAAACTCTGGCAGAGAATTTAACAATGGCTGGCTTAGAAGTGGATTCAATTGAACCCGCTGCCCCGTTTTTTGATCATGTAGTCGTTGGTCAGGTGCTTTCATTACAGCGACATCCAGATGCTGATAAGCTGAATATTTGCGAAGTTGATGTTGGTGAAGATAAACCACTAAGTATTATTTGCGGCGCAAGCAATGTCGCTAAAGGTGTAAAAGTGCCTGCTGCGATGATTGGTGCAGAATTACCCGGCGGAATGAAAATAAAAAAAGCCAAACTTCGAGGTATTGAATCTTTTGGTATGTTGTGTTCCGCAACCGAAGTTGGTATTGCAGAGAGTGCTGATGGTTTGTTAATTTTACCTGCCGATGCACCGGTGGGCACCAGCATTCGCGACTATATGTTTCTTGACGATCAAATTATCGAAGTGGATTTTACGCCAAACCGCGGTGACTGTTTAAGTGTTGCTGGCATAACTCGTGAAATAGGCGTGTTAACTAATACTGAAGTTAACGAACCAGAAATGCCAGATGTAGATGCGAGTATAGATGATGTATTTGAGGTAGTTGTAGATGCGGCCACTGATTGCCCGCGTTATTTAGGTCGTGTCATTAAAGGTATTAATCCAAAAGCAGAATCACCACTTTGGCTGCAGGAGCATTTGCGACGGGCGGGTTTGCGCAGTTTGAGTCCTACGGTTGATGTAACAAATTATGTATTGCTTGAGCTTGGTCAGCCCATGCATGCGTTTGACCTTGCTAAACTTGACGAAAAAATTATTGTTCGTCGCGCAGTAAAAGGTGAAAAGCTTAAATTACTGGATGACTCAGAAATAGAAATGGACGAGAAAATTTTGGTCATCGCCGACAGTAATAAAGCGTTAGCGTTCGCCGGCGTAATGGGGGGGCTGGATTCATCAGTAACAGACTCAACACAAGATATTTTTCTTGAAAGTGCTTTTTTTCAGCCGGATATTATTCGTGGCAAGGCGCGTCGATTTGGTAAACAAACAGATTCATCTTATCGCTTTGAGCGCGGCGTTAGTTTTCAAATTCAATATAAAGCCATGCAACGAGCAACGCGGTTGATACTGGACATTGCCGGCGGCCAGGCAGGTCCGGTTACTGAAGTTGTTAATGAATCAGATTTTCCAGTACGTAAAACAATTGCCTTCAGAAGTGCGCGCTTGCAACGGGTACTTGGGTTGAAAATTGACGACGACCAAGTAGAAAATATTCTTACTCGATTAGGTATGAGCTGGACAAAAAATGCAGAAGGCTGGGATGTAGTTGCACCGGATTACCGTTTTGATATTGAGATTGAAGCAGATCTTATCGAAGAAATTGGCCGTGTTTATGGTTATAACAACTTGCCGGTTTCCACACCAAAGGCGAATTTACAGTTTGTTCAGGAGCCGGAAGTTAAAGTTTTCCCGCGTCAAATTCGCTCATCACTTGTGAACTCCGGTTATCAGGAAGCAATAACTTATAGTTTTGTGGATCCCGCGATTCAAGCGTTACTTGATCCCGAAAACACCCCAATTGCACTGGAAAACCCAATATCGGCAGAAATGTCAGTAATGCGTACCACGCTTTGGTCAAGCTTGCTCAAAACAGCCCAGCATAATCAGGCGCGTCAACAAAATCGCGTCCGAATATTCGAGATTGGTAAACGATTCTCGACAGTTAATGGCGAAATCCAACAAGAAACTGTCATCTCGGGTCTGGTAACTGGCGATGTTACCCATACTCAGTGGGGTGAAGCTGCAAGAAAAGTTGATTTTTTTGATGTTAAGCACGACGTTGAAAACTTGTTATCGATAACAGGTGATATAACCCAGTTCGGCTGGGAAAGCGCCGCACATAGCGCATTGCACCCGGGGCAGTCTGCAATGATTACTAATAAAAGTCGAAATATCGGGTGGTTAGGAGCGCTTCATCCTAAAAAACAACAACAATTAGGCTTGCATAACCCTGTATTTCTGTTTGAATTGTCCTATACTGAATTGGACTCAGGGGTTTTGCCTCAATTTAAGGCAGTATCAAAGTTTCCAGCTATTAAACGAGATTTGGCGTTAGTTGTAAAAGAAAGCGTGACTGCCGGTACGGTATTTGCCATTGTTACAGAAGCTGGCGGTAATCGCTTGCAACTTGTGGAAATCTTTGATATTTATCGTGGTAAGGGAGTAGAAGTCGGAGACAAAAGTCTCGCACTGTCCCTCACGATTCAGGATGATTCGCAAACCCTCACCGATATTGAGGTTGATGCGATCATTCAGAAAATTCTAGTTTCGCTGCAAGGATCGATTGGTGCAACTTTAAGAGAGTAATCTAATGGCGTTAACAAAAGCGGAAATGGCAGAGCGTTTGTTTGAAGAGCTGGGTTTGAATAAGCGTGAAGCAAAAGATTTGGTGGATATTTTTTTCGAAGAAGTACGATCTGCATTGGAAGCAGGAACAGATGTAAAATTATCAGGGTTTGGTAATTTTACACTGCGGGACAAAACACAGCGTCCAGGTCGAAACCCAAAAACAGGGGAAGAAATTCCTATTACAGCACGTCGTGTTGTAACGTTCAGGCCGGGGCAGAAACTTAAAGCAAGAGTAGAAGCCTATGCTGATAGCCAGCAGCAACAAGAGCAACAAGATCAAAGTTGAGCTACCACCAATACCAGGAAAAACGTATTTTAGTATTGGAGAAGTAAGTGACTTATGTGCGGTCAAACCGCATGTATTGCGTTATTGGGAGCAGGAGTTTCCTCAACTTAAGCCTTCCAAGCGTCGTGGTAACCGGCGATATTATCAACAGCACGATGTGTTGATGATAAGGGAAATAAGAGATCTGTTATACGATCAAGGGTTCACCATAGGTGGTGCCCGACAAAAACTCTTATCGCAATCTAACAAAGTTTCCGAAATTGCACCTGATGCAAAACCGTCTCAGCATGATACCAAGCTGGTAAGTGAATTATGTCATGAGCTGGAAGATTTGCTACTGGTGCTTAGTTGATCTGTTTGAGCTCCCGCTATTTGTTTAACAGTCAGCCGGTTCTTAACAAAATAAATTTAATCGCTTTAGTTAGAAAGGTAACTGAAAATAGTTACTAAAAATATTATCTTGCCAGAAGGCAATACTGTATAATCCCGCGCTCAGTCGGCGTGTAGCGCAGCTTGGTAGCGCACTACAATGGGGTTGTAGGGGTCGAAGGTTCGAATCCTTTCACGCCGACCATATTTTTCAATGACTTATGATATCTCGTGAGTGCCAAAAAAACCTTCTGGGTACATCGGAGGGTACACTAAAATAATTCTCTATTTTTTCTGAAATTCAGTGTTTCATTTCCCTCTTCTTTAAATATAAACTCAAAACTGTCAATATTTTTATAAATAATTCACTGGATGAGCAAACTTACGTCAATTTGTTCTCATGACAGGCCAGTAAAGCGCTGTAAAATATCTCTATGGATTGCGGGTGATCAGGAAATATTTTGGGTTAATATTGTGCTCATGACAAAATTGCGATTGGGTTAATCCGCTTTCATCAAACTATTCCTGTCACTTGGGCCAATGGCAGTTTTTTTCTGGTTTGAAACATAAATTTTACTTCTATTAGAAATACGCAGTATGCTGGTCAAATTGATGTATGGGAATAATGTATTTGGATTGCGCTTACCATATAAACTAATATTGTATAGAAATTGACACCATAGATGTCGAATTAACAAATATTTCAATATTAAATTTATTCCCCCTATTGAAACTCCAGAGCGTAACTGACTATTGCTACACTCTGGAGTTGTATACCTAAGCAATATAATAACGATTAATCTACTTATTATGAAAAAACTATTTGTACTTTATGTGAGCATGTTTTCGATGCTTATCTCTCCTCTTTCGTATGGAGAATATTCACTTACACCTGTGTTTAAAGGAAAAAATACAAGTGGCCACTATTATGAGAAAAATGGAATGCCTCATCTGTTTTTAGATAGGAAATGTAAAACAGTCAAGAAGAAACAGCGTTGTGTTGATTCGTTGAAGAACGGGGAGGGGGATGTATTCATAAAACATTCAACGGATACACATTCAATAACATTACGGTATTTAACACGGTATCAATCAAAAGCATTTGCCTGGGTGACTGTTTCAAAACATAAGGAAAAAGGGATAACAAGTAAATTTGTTATTGATAGTGATAATAAACGATACTCATCAAACGGACCTGCACGAAATGCGTACGCCGTAAGTATTACGTCTGATGGGGTTATAGTTAGTGTAAATGAGCAAGGAATATATGGTGTCGGTGGTTTTTTAGCGGCTCCTGAACCATTAGATAAAGGTGAAATCAGCATTAATATTGGTGGTGAAATGGCGGCTGTAGGAATTGGCGCGTCAGGTAGTGTATTGGTTTCAGATACAAAACAGTGGAGTGATACAAATGTTCAATTGAGTGAGCGGGGAGATAGGGTGGGCGTCGTGGCCATTTTCCCTGATGACAGAGGTGAGAATATTTATGGTGCTGTATATAAATATA
>JAOTSL010000091.1 GCA_029864945.1 Gammaproteobacteria bacterium | reverse complement strand
TTTTTAAACAAGCCTTGGTTTTACTCTGTACGTGGAAATCATGAGGCAATGCTCATAGATTCTCAAGCTAGAGAATACGGAGTTTACGAGTTATGGATGAGAAATGGCGGCGAGTGGAGCGATCAGGTTTCCGATGATTTACTAAACCGCCTTGCTGACGTGTACAAAACCCTCCCTTACGCAATTGAAATCGAAACTAAAAACGGCATCGTCGGCGTGTTGCACGCGGATATGCCTTCTCACCTGTCATGGCCACAATTAACTACCGGTCTTTCATCCTCCGGCTTAAAACCCAAAGAACTTCAGACGTTATTGTGGTCGAGAGACAGCTATCGAAGTTTTAGGCGAGCGCGTGAGCATCCAGAAATTATGAAGGAGCCCGAAATCCCGGGTATCTATCGGGTTTATGTGGGGCATAGCATTGTTAATACGCCTTGTTTATATGGGAATATGATGTTTATTGACACAGGCGCTTATGTTACGGGCATATTGACGGCGGTTGATTTGAATAATGAGGAAGTGATTATGATTGAGAATCAGTCAGCTTCTCCGCTTCAGTTGCGTTAATGAGTTTATTAGCAAATACTTTGTAATTATTCGATGAAATCATTCTCTGTTGCGGTTAAAATAACCGGTTTTCAATGCCGGTAACAGGCCAGTAATAGGAAGTTAAATCCGCAATGCGTATTCGCGAAATCCCCTACAACTATACATCTTATTCTGATCGAGAAATTGTGATTCGTTTTCTTGGTGAAGAAATGTGGCAAGTGCTCAACGAACTTCGAGGTACTCGGCGAACGGGGCGTTCAGCACGTATGTTGTTTGAAGTACTGGGTGATATGTGGGTCATTAAACGTAATCCCTACATTCAGGATGACCTGCTCGAAAATAAAAAACGTCGCGATTCATTGATCGGTGCCCTATATCATCGTCTGCAACAAATTTCTCAGCGAGCCGACGGCAATGAGCTAACACTAAAGTTAGTTGATGCGGGACAAGCGGCTGTCAAAAAATTCAAATATTGGTTTCCGGAACAGATTGAGCTTCGCAAAAAAGCAAAAAAGCAATTTTCGGGTCTTACCCGTAAAGATAATATTGACTTTGGTGGTTTAGCAAAAGTATCTCACGTCACGGATGCAACAGACTGGCGTGTAGAGTTTCCCTTCGTTGTTTTAAACCCTGACACAGAAGAAGAAACCGCCCGTCTTGTAGAGGCTTGTATTTCGTTAGGTTTAACAATTGTGCCTCGTGGTGGCGGAACAGGTTATACCGGCGGAGCAGTTCCATTATATGAAGACACTGCTGTTATCAATATGGAAAAGCTTGAAGGCCTTGGCGATGTAATATTTAGAAAACTCGATGGTGTTGATCACGAAGTGGCAACCATTCGCGCCGAAGCCGGTGTTGTTACACGCAGAGTGTCTGATAAAGCGGCTGAGGTTGATTATGTTTTCGCTGTTGATCCTACCTCACAAGATGCGTCGACCATTGGTGGAAATATTGCCATGAATGCGGGCGGGAAAAAAGCCGTGCTCTGGGGGACAACGCTGGACAATCTGGTTTCATGGCGCATGGTAAAACCCGATGCAAGCTGGCTCGAGGTTGAACGACTAAATCACAATAGCGGAAAAATTCACAATCAGGCGTTGGTGAGTTTTCGCATTACGCATTATGCAGCCGATGGTAAAACTCAAAAAGGAGAACCGGAAATCCTGGAGATGCCTGGCTATGCATTTCGTAAAGAAGGATTAGGTAAAGACGTAACCGATAAATTTCTTGGTGGTTTGCCCGGCGTTCAAAAAGAAGGGTGTGATGGATTAATCACGTCTGGTGTTTTTATTCTGCATAAAATGCCGAAGTTTACCCGAACAGTTTGTCTTGAGTTTTTCGGCCATGATTTAACAGTAGCAGTGCCGGCAATTGTCGAAATTAACTCGTATCTGGATAATGCTGAAAATGTTGTATTAGCAGGGCTCGAACATTTGGATGAAAGATACGTAAAGGCGGTTCGTTACACGACTAAGGCCGCTCGGCGTGACGTCCCTAAAATGGTCTTGATCGCGGACATCTCCGGCGAGAGCGAAGATGCAGTCGCAAAAGCTTCGTCAGACGTTGTTCGCATGGCAAATAAGCGTGACGGTGAAGGATTTATCGCAACCAGCCCTGAAGCGCGTCGTCGTTTTTGGCTCGATAGAGGCCGAACCGCAGCAATTGCAGCACATACTAATGCGTTTAAAATAAATGAAGATGTTGTTATACCGCTGAATAACCTGGGTGAATATACGCTGGGCATAGAGCGAATCAATATTGATCAGTCTATTCGTAATAAAATAAGCACCATTGATGCGGCGCTTATTTTTCTGGATGAAAACTGGGGAACGTCAACCTTTTCTGATGAATATGAGCAAAGCAGTGAAAATGACGCCATTATTAGTGATAAGAAGGATGTAGCAAGACGTTTATTAAATACGGTAAAAATCCGCTGGGAGGATACTTTGGTCAGGCTGGAGACGCCCGCATCAGAGTGTGTTGATTTATTGCCGGACTCGCTTAAAAATAAAGAATTGAGTGGTGACTTATTCGGCCTTTTACAGCGCAGAGAATTACGAATTTCCTATCGTGAATCTATTGAGCGTCCATTAAAGGAAACGTTCGGTGGTCGTGACTTGCATAAAATTCGCGATAAATTTGATGCCATACACAAAGAAAAAAGAAATGCCCGGCTATTTGTGGCCACGCACATGCACGCTGGCGATGGTAACGTGCATACAAATATTCCTGTTCATTCCAATAACTATGAAATGTTGCACGAGGCCGATTTGATTGTTGATCAGGTAATGGCGCTAGCATTAAAGCTAGATGGCGTTATTTCAGGCGAGCATGGCATTGGTTTGACCAAAATGAAATACCTCGACAGTGCATCAGTTGATGCCTTTGAAAAATATAAAAACAAAATAGATCCTGAGTCGGTTTTTAATCGAGGTAAATTGATGCGAGGCTCTGGTCTTGATGATGCGTACACGCCTTCTTTGCAGCTATTGCAACAGGAAGCCCTCATCATGGAAGAAAGCGACCTTGGTGAGCTGAACGACTCAATTAAGCATTGTTTACGTTGTGGTAAATGTAAGCCTGTTTGTACGACCCATGTTCCTCGTGCGAATCTACTTTACTCACCAAGAAATAAAATTTTAGGAACAGGTTTAATTATTGAAGCTTTTTTGTATGAGGAGCAAACGAGACGCGGAATATCATTGCGTCATTTTGACGAAATGAACGATGTGGCGGACCACTGTACGGTTTGTCATAAGTGCCTGGCACCTTGTCCGGTTGATATTGATTTTGGTGATGTAACAATCACCATGCGTAAAATATTACGTGATAAAGGGCAAAAACGTTTGAGTCCGGGCACATGGTTGTCAATGTCATATTTGAATATGTCCGACCCGACCACGATAAAAATTATGCGAAAAGGTATGCTGGAATGGGGTTTCAAAGCACAGCGACTGGCTCATAATGTGGCGAAGGGCTTTGGATTGCTAGGCAAAAATAAATTACCTAGTTCAACGACAGGTAAACCTGAAATTAAAGCTCAGGTTATTAATTTCATAAAGAAACCATTACCACAAAAAATTGCGGCGCAAACAACACGTGCGATGCTTAATATTGAAGACAGTAAAACGATTCCTATTTTACGTGACGTAAATAAATTATCCGATGATACTGATTCGGTTTTCTATTTTCCTGGATGTGGTTCGGAGCGCTTGTTTAGCGAAGTAGCATTAGCGACAATCGCCATGTTATACGAAGTTGGTGCTCAGACAGTGTTACCACCGGGGTACTTATGCTGTGGTTACCCGCAAACGTCTGGCGGTGACGTTGAGAAAGGACGGCAGATATCAACAGATAATCGAGTATTGTTTCATCGCATGGCGAATACGTTAAATTATCTTGATATAAAGACAGTTATCGTTTCATGCGGCACTTGCATGGATCAGCTATTGAAATATGAATTTGAAAAAATATTCCCTGGCTGTCGTTTGCTGGATATACATGAGTATCTATTAGAGAAGGGTGTTAAAGCCGAAAACGTAACCGGTGTTCAATACCTTTATCATGAGCCCTGTCATACGCCCATGAAACAATATAATTCGATTGAAGTTGCGAAAACGTTAACGAGCTCAAATGTTGTTTTGTCTGAACGATGCTGTGGCGAAGCGGGTACTTTTGCAGTGGCGAGGCCGGATATATCCACTCAGGTCCGATTCCGAAAAGAAGAAGAGTTAAAGAGTGGCCTGGTTAAAATGACAGGTGAGGACAAGGTCGTTAAGCAAAATGTAAAAATGTTAACGTCCTGTCCAGCTTGTGTTCAAGGATTGTCACGATACGAAGGTGATACCGGGCTGGAAACAGATTACATTGTTGTTGAATTGGCGAATAATCTGTTGGGCAGAAACTGGCAGACGACGTTTGTAGAAAAAATTAAAAATGGCGGGATAGAGCAGGTGCTTTTATAGTTGTTTGTTGGCTACTCGCTGACTAGGTAGATTTTTTTACCGTCAATTTTTAACTTCCGTTTTTGTAACGACTGGTTTACGCAGGGGCCCCACACACAGTAGCCTGATTCAACTTCGAATCGGGCCGCGTGTAGGGAGCACTGAATATAGAAATTATCGTAGTCCATGAAAATATCGGGTTGCCAGTTTAGATTGGCGCCGGTATGAGGGCAGGAATTTTTATAGCCAAAGTAATTACCATTTCTGTTCACAATAAAAATATCCTGTCGATTATTATCTTTTTTATTCGGCAGGTTGTCCGGTAGAGTATTGGATAGGTCGCTAGATAGATCGTCCGACAGGGTGAACCCCTTGCAGCCATCTACTGGGATGTCTTTTATATAACAAAGAAATAGATCACTCATTTTCTTGTTGCACCCAGTTGCGCGGGATAATTATTTATGTGCTCCAGAATTGCTTGTTTAATGTCTGGCAATCTGCGGTGAAAATAATGACCGACACCTTCGAATGTTTTTATGTGCGGCGGTGAAGAAAGGCTGTCGCACCAATCCAAAACATCTTGTGCGTTAACCACCTCATCTGCAAGCCCTTGTAATAAAACCCAGGGGCAGTCTGGAATGGTGATTTCACTAAAATCAAAGGAGCGTACCGCTGGTGCTACGGTAATTAATCGTTTTGCATTCAGTTCATGGCTTGTTTTTAAAGCGATGTAGGAGCCAAACGAAAATCCGCCAAGCCAGAGGTTATTGTCTGGAAACATCTTTTTCATTATCTCTACAGCGCTGATTAAGTCATCTTTTTCACCGATGCCATCCGAATAAACGCCCTCGCTTTTTTCAACGCCCCGAAAATTAAAGCGAAGTGTCGGTATACCCAGGTCGGCCAGTGTTTTGGCAATCATATAAGTGATTTTATTATTTAGAGTGCCTTCGTAAAGAGGATGAGGGTGACATACAACAGCAATCGCATTATAGGTGTTTTCAGAGTCTGGTGCGGCTAGTAGGGCTTCAAGTTTCCCCGTTGGACCATCAAATAAAAAATGATGGTGGGGTATTTTGCCAATGGTTTGGGACTGAATTGCGGTGAAGTGATCAGTAAACATTTTGTTTCCGACTTGTTTAATCAATAGTTTATTTTAGAGGGTTAATAATCGAGAGTCTATTATTGAAAAGTTAATTGCAGAGTTTTTCTAAAACCCGCTTGAGTTGTAATGCGGCCTTTCGGCCGGCTTCTCAAGTGTGAATAAACCGGGTAGTGCCATTGATGCGCCGCGCGATGCATATTAAGTTTTTAGGAGGTAGGTGTGTTTATTCGGTGGCGTCAACGAACGAGTTGCTGTCTTCATTAAAAAAAGAATCGGGCTGGGCTGTCTTTTTTTCAATAATGTCAGGACCAAGCAATTTATCTTCAGTGGCTTTGAGGGAGCTGATGAGCTCTTTTGCTGATTTTAATGCGTCTAGTGTTTCTTGCTCGGTGATTTTTGGCCTGTCATTTATTTTTTCTGTTTCAATATTTTTTGTTGGTAATGTTTTTTGCACTGCTACTTCGGGCTGAGTGTTTTTTTCAATTGTTGGAGGTTTTTCTTCTGTTTCCCCGGCGACTACTTTTTTGGCAGGTTGAGTCGGGGTTGTATCTTTTTTCTGAGGGAGTTCATTTGCTAGTACGATGGCATTTTCTTTGTCAGCAAGTATTTGTTTGGTTAGTTGCGTATTGTTGCTTTGAATAGTGAGTAATTTTTGCTGAGTGAAATCAAGTTGAGTGTCTGACTTTTTTAAATCTTCTGTAAGTTGCGTGATCTTGGCGTTAAATAACGCTTCTTTGGCTAGCCAGTCATTTTTTTCTTTTTTTAATTGTTCAGTTGATTCGCTTAGCATGGTTAAGCGGGAAGATGAATCTCGTACCTTGATGAGTGTGTCTCTGAGCGCTATGACAAGGCCATCTTTATTTTTTAATTCGAGTGCGATGGATTCGGCTTCTTTTGCCAGTAATTCTGACTGAACTTCCAGCGAGTTATCACGGTAATCAAGTTCGGCTAATTGTCTTGAGACACGATACATGCGGTATTCTTCGTCGAGAACAACTTGTTCTGGGGCAAATATTACTTTTTGTTTAAGTACTGAAACACCTTCGGTTACGTAAAGTGCGCGCTTGGCTGCAAAGAGGGCTTCGCGTCCTATTTTCGCAATACCAATGTCGTAATTTGGATTTTGTTGTATGAATTCCTCTGCATGTTTAAATACCACAAGTGCCTCTGCGTAAGTGACTGGCGCGAGTTGTTCTCCGCCGTGATTTTTCACCCGTTTTAATATTTCCAGTGGTTCGTTCATGGCGTTGTAATGAAGTGCTTTTCGCTCAAGCTGGCGCATGTCTTTTAGCAGAGTTTCTCGGTTTTGATCATCCGTGTTGTTACCGGATTCGATTTTTTTGATGAGCTTGTTGAGTCTTTCGTCAAGACTGCCGTATTCGTTTCCATAGGCAGATTTTGTGTTTAGTGAATCGAGTTTTTCTTTAATCGTAATTTCATTTTTAAGAATATCTTTAACTTTGCGCATTACTAGATCGCCATTTCGTAAAACTGCCTCGGCAACTGCCACTTTTTGCACCACTTGTTCTCGTGGTTGGCTTTCTGCTAATAAGGTTTTAGCATCTTCTATGGCTTTGCCCGCAGTTGAATAGTGGTCTGGTGCGAAGATGGCAAGTTGATTTATGTCTGATGTTTGATAGCTGGAATCAACATTGTTAACAGCGTCGTGGCTTGTGATTGTGGAATATTTGGTTAGATCAAGTTCGGGGCCGGAGGTATTTTGCCCGCCGCTTGTTGCACAAGCTGATATTGAAACAAGCGCAATGACAATAGCTGAATGAAAAAAATGTTTACAGTTTAGCGCTTTCTTGTACATGGGTTACTCCGAACCTGAAGAAATTTAATTACTCAGCGTAAATATCTTTTGTTTTACTTTTTGTAGGATATACGCACTATTTTTGTACTCAATCGGTCGCATGTTTATATGCCCATTATCTGCGCGTAATTTTATATAAAAGCGCTGCCTTCGAGGCCGTGCAGCCGAAGGTAGAACAATGCAGGTGTACAATAAAAAAACAATTATCCGAACGCACTATTATAGCTAAACCATTGTTAGTAACAAGTATGAGTGGCGGTTATTTGTGCGTTTATACTAAATGTAACCGTTTTTATTGGTGTGGTTTTGAAATTAAAGAATGATGAAATTTGTTCGCACAATATGCGATCAGTTACTGTGCGCGGACAGGTATATTTGCTGCATTATCAGGTCGTGTACCTTCTATTATTAGTTTAAGCGAGTGGTTTATTTTTATGCAGCAATGGATTTGTCATATTAAAGGGGTTGATAGTGTATTTGGTGCTCGCGAGGTGGAGCGGGTTGGTCGTCAAATTGATGGCGTTGAAAATCTAGTTATTGATTTCGCGGGTGAGTCATTGGTGCTTTCGGCAGCGTCGCGCGATGTTTTAAAGCGTCTGGAAATTAAACTCGCCCGCTTGGGTTATAAAGTATTAGATAAAGGATATTCCGTAAGAAGTGTTGTTGAGGTAGATAAGCTGAGCAACAAAACCGTTCAGGAAACTATTAAGAAAAAAATAGGGGCGCACACGTTTGTTCAAAATCTTGATATTAGACCTTTAAGCGGTAACGTCATTCTGCTGCATTCCGCAGACTTCTCTATTTCTGATTTTATTTGCGATTTGAACAATGAAAGTATAAAGGCGAGTTTACACAGTCAGCAGGTGGGCAAAAGTTTCTGGCACAAGTTTTCCGGAATATCTGGCTTCCTTTCTGTGGTGTTTTTTTTAGCTGGCATTGTTTTCAGTTTGGCTATCAATGAAACCTATTACTCTCAAATTGCATATGTGTTATCAATAGCGTGTTCAGTTCCTGTGCTGGTATTAAAAGCTGGCCGCCAGTTTGTGCTGGCGAAAAAATTTAACTACGAATTTCTGCTTATTTTATTGGTCGGTTTTTTGATTTTCCTTGGCCAATGGTTTGAGGTGGCACTTGTTGGTGCATGTGTTTCATTTTTGCAACGACGCGAGTCAGCACTTGGTTCGTTATTAAAGAAGCAGTGGTCCAAAGTACGGTCTAATGACCCAGGTGTTGCCTTTGTAAAGTCAGCAAATGGTCGAGCGGCGATTGCTTGCGGTGAGCTGTCTGCAGGTCATGTGATTAATGTTCAGGTTGGTGAAATCGTACCTATTGATGGCGTAATTATTTCTGGTGAAGGCCGGTTTTCTGAAAAGTATTTGTCGGGATCTTCAAACGTAGTGAGGCGCGCGTCTGGTGCCACTGTGTTTGCCGGAATGAGTCTTGTTGAAGGCGAGGTTGGTATCCGGTTGTCTGGTGATCAGGCAAAGAGTATGTCGAGTTTGTTGCATCGAAAATTGGAGGGGCTGCAAACCAAGATTACGGATTCTCAATATAAGATAAACCGATACGCAGAATATTTTTTATATGCTACGGCGCTAATGTCCGTGGGCACTATTTTGTCGATACTTGTTTTTGACGCAGGTCTACCTGAATCATGGGTTGATAAATCACTTGCACTGATGCTGGTTGCCGGGTCTGTATTTGTTGTGGTATCAGTTCAATATTCACATTTATATTCCTATCTTGTTGCTGCTGGAAGTGGGTTTTATTTTTTTCGACCTGATTACTGGAGCACGTTGTCAGGCATAGATACAGTCATTTTGGATAAAAATGGCGTTGTAACGCGCGACGAGCCTGAAGTTCAGGAAGTTATTTCACTTTCAGATCATGCAATTAAAGATGTATTGCGAATCGCAGCGAGTCTTTCTCACGCGGGTGATGAGTCCAGGTTCTTTCCAGTTCGAGAAAGGGCGGAGCAACACAAAATTGTACTGAATGATGTTTTGGATATTGAGGTGGTTAAAGGGAAGTCAATTTCAGGAAAAATAAACGGGCAATATTATCGAATCGGTTCACAAAGCAGTTTGGAACAAGTAGGTTTAATTACACCTGTTATTGCTCAAACGTTGAGGAGATGGCAGGAAGAAGGCGCAAATATTATTTTGGTTGCGGATGAGTCCAGAATCTTTGGTTTGGTGACAATCGTTGACCCGGTGAGAGATGAGATCTCAGAATTCATTGATTGTGCTCACGAAAAACTGGGATTAAAAGTGGTTATGTTGTCGCATGATAATGCGGGCACAAGTCAGGTTTTAGCTAATCGTTATGGATTTGACGATGTTGTTTCAGAAATCACTGATGACGGTAAAGAAGAGGCTATAGAAAGTTATACTTCTACGCATTCTGTTTTATTAATTTCGAATAGACCTCACTTGGTCGTTAACGAAAAAAATCGAATGTCACTTGTTAATGATGTAATTAATAATCAGTTTATGGGCGGTGACAAGGCCATTATATCTCTAGGGGTAAGACTGTTGCCTGCACTTAATTTAATTGCTATGGCGAAAAAAATAAACGGTAGACTGAAAAAACTATTAGTTGTTGTTGGTTTGGTTAAACTAATGTTGATTATAGGGATATTGACAGGGTTTCTATCGCTTGGGTTTGTTGTTGGGCTTGAGTTCTTGTTAGGTTTTGGGGTGCTGCTTTCGACCTACCGGCCATCGGATTCTCAACGTGATTAGCGTATTAATATGCCTAAATAATCCATCCTGCCAGTGTTAAAAAGGCAATTGACCCCATCCAGAGCTGAGTGTTACGGCGCATTATCGCTAGCGCATCAGCAATTTTATTTGATGTGGTTTCCTGGGGATTTTCCGGTAAGTTAATAGCGGCACTACCAACCGACGTTAGTAAGAGGTCGTTACTTTCCTGATCGAGATTGAATGTTATATTTTTAATCTTTGAATA
>JAOTSL010000266.1 GCA_029864945.1 Gammaproteobacteria bacterium | reverse complement strand
ACCGTCGTCCTGAACAATATCTTTTCGTTCATTTTTTTTAATCTCATCCCATAATCGAGATTGTTCTTCAACTGTTTCGACTTTATGATCAGAAAACACATGAGGGTGACGGCGAATCATTTTTTCAGTAATTGCATGCGTGATGTCGTCAAATTCAAATCGACCTTCTTCTTTTGCAATTTGAGCGTAAAAAACAATCTGAAAAAGCAAATCACCCAGCTCATCAACAAGCCCTTCAAAGTTTGAGGTTTCAATGGCCTCTGAGACTTCGTAAACCTCTTCAATCGTATATGGCAGTATACTTTTATAAGTTTGTTTTTTATCCCAAACGCATCCAATTTCAGGATCTCTCAATTGTTGCATTACCTGCAACAGGTCACTGATATTTTTTTTTCTAATTTGTGTCTTCATTTTATTCTTCATTTAACGCGAATCGCTTCAAACACTCCGCGAACACTAAGCAATTTCACCAACATACTGGGCAACTTATCCGACGAGTTCAGCTCAACAGTTAAACGCATACGCGCTTGTTGTAGCTTCTTGTCCGTATAGGTATTTGCCGCGCACACACTAACATTTTCTCCCGACAATAAGGACGTAACATCACGAAGCAATCCAGAGCGATCCATCGCATGTACCTCTATATCCACTTCATACTTTTGCCCTTCATTACCAGCCCAGCTTACAGGTAGGAATTTCTCAGGAAAACGACGGCTCATCTCTTCTATATTTTGGCAATCCACACGATGAATAGACACGCCACGACCTTTTGTGACAAAACCAATAACGTCATCACCCGACATTGGTTTACAACAGCGCGCCAATGATGTCATTAGTGAATCAACACCTTCTACCACGACATCGTTGGAATTTTTTCGCGGCGCATGTTCGCGTGGAACAAAAGTAGTTACTGGTTCAACTTCGTCTTCGGGTAGTTTTAATGAGTTGAGAACTTGCTGCACACCAAGATCACCCCGACCAACAGCAGCAAATACGTCATCGACATGCCCAAGATTGAAAGTCACAGCAAGCGTTTGAAATGCAGTATTACTGGGTA
Organism: Gammaproteobacteria bacterium; assembly: GCA_029864945.1. Lineage (GTDB taxonomy): Bacteria > Pseudomonadota > Gammaproteobacteria > S012-40 > S012-40 > CALZJE01. Next base: position 2,283 of record JAOTSL010000266.1, on the reverse strand, counting down.
ATATACTCACTTTTTTTGAAAGGGAAGATTTTCCTGTGGCAATGTGCTCATCTCGAAATTCACGCTTAAACCATTGTTTCACTTTTGCTCTGGAACGAGGTGATTTCAAATACCCAAAATGACTCACTAACCAGTCTCGACTGGGCGTCGCATTTTTTGCTGTTATTATTTCAACTGTTTGCCCACTTTCAAGCTCGGTAGTCAGCGGCACCATTTTACCATCAACCTTAGCGCCTCTGCACTTGTGACCCACATCGGTATGGATATGATAGGCAAAATCTAACGGTGTGCCGCCAGCAGATAACTCAACCACATTTCCTTTCGGCGATAAAACATAAATCCGACTCTGTTTTTTCATCGGTGCAATATCGCCATTGCCGTCATCATTTAAGGCGAGTCGTAACGACTCAATATGTTGCTCTAGATTTGCATCGTGCTTACCGCCTTCTTTGTAACGCCAATGAGCAGCTACACCCAGCTCAGCATGGTCATGCATTTCCTGAGTACGAATCTGAATCTCAACTATTTTTTCAGCAGGGCCTCTTACAGCCGTATGTAAGGATTGATAACTGTTATTTTTTGGTGCCGCAATATAATCATCATATTCCTGAGGAATAAACTCCCACACGCCATGTACGATGCTCAATACGGTGTAACACGCAGCGACATCCTCCACCATGACACGCATAGCACGAACGTCATATAAATCTGAAAATTGCAAATCTTTGTTTTGCATTTTTCGCCAGATACTGTAGATATGTTTCGGTCGCCCATATACTGCCGCTTTAATATTTGCGTCATCAAGCAATGATTGAAGCTTGGAGACAATCGCCTCCATATATTGTTCACGATCAACCCTTCGCTCTTCTAATGCTAGCGCAATAGTTTTATATTCTTCGGGCTGTAAATAACGAAAAGCAAGATCTTCAAGCTCCCACTTTAATTGCCCAATACCTAGTCGATTAGCTAACGGTGCAAATATAAAACGGGATTCTTTTGCAATATGGTGCTGAATGTTTTTCGGCTGATTAGGCAGGCCATGCATACGTATTAGTTGTTTGGCGAGAAGAATAAAAATCGTACGAGCATCTTTCATGATACCTAACAGCATCATGTGATGAGAACTCACATCCTCCTCTGTAAAATCATCTGCCAGCTTATCTAACCACAGGCCTTCTTCATGAATTAATGATCGCGCTTCTTCTGCCAATTGAGAAATTTGCCATTCAAAGTTTTGTGATACATCTTCAATTACAAATGCGTTATTCTGCAACCCTACTAATAGTATTGCAGCCGAAATCACCTGGTAATCAACGTTGATATGATCCAGTACATTGGCAATATCATCGCGAGCGGTTGAATCTTTTTCAGTTAATTGTTCAACCCGTGAAAAAATCAGGGCTGACTGAATTATACTCGATTCGTCTTTGTTAAAATTATCTTGCCACTGCGTGGCCGCTATTCGCTTCATAATAAGGGGGAGTTATTTGTTTTGAAAATCAGGAGGTTCATTTTAAACGTAAACCACTTGCTATGGTAGCTGATGGTCGATTAATAAAATCGTCATCGCCATAAAAACGAGGGATAAAGGGCATTGAATTCATTTTGCCAGCAAGAGTAACAAAATACTTAAACATTTCATTCTGAGCAACATTCCACCTGAAGAAAAATGTGATAAAGATTTTTCAAGCGCTTCATACTTATCATGCTACATAAGCGCTTTCATTCGGCAATTCAACCCAAAACGTACAACCCTCTCCTGGCCGACTACTAACACCGATACTTCCCCCCATAAGCTCAATAATGTTTTTGGTTATCACCAGCCCAATTCCCGTGCCCTCAACATCGGAATCTTCCGCTCCTAGGCGATCAAAAGAGTTAAACAATAAATACTGCTGCTCCAGGCTAAGTCCGGGACCGGTATCGGTAACACTGATAGTCATGTGCTTTTCCCCAAGCTTGCAGTCAACAATAATTTTTCCATTTTCACAATTATACTTAACCGCGTTACTCAAAAAGTTAAGCAATACTTGCTTCAATCTAACACGATCAGCCTTTACCACTTTCTGCTGATCATTCAACTCATCAACTGTAATAACTACACCATCGAAATTCAGATTTATTTCAATGCCACGCTGCTGGGCCTGGGGAACAATTAACTGCAACGATTCGGCAATCAAGGGACCAACCAGCACGCTCTCTAGCAATAGGTCAAAACGACCCGCTTCTATTTTCGACAAATCCAAAACTTCATTGATTAGCTCCATTAAATGACTACTTGCC
>JAOTSL010000090.1 GCA_029864945.1 Gammaproteobacteria bacterium | reverse complement strand
GGGGCGATGGATGTTGCCGTCGCTGAAGATCAGCTATCCCAGGCTATTGGTCGTGGTGGTCAGAATGTAAGGCTTGCTAGCGAGCTTACTGGTTGGACGATTAACGTCATGACGGAAACTCAGGCTGAAGAAAAAACGGAGAAGGAAACAGCTACAATTGTTTCTCTATTTACAGGCGGGCTTGGTGTAGATGAGGAAGTTGCAGTGATTCTCATTGAAGAAGGCTTTACCACCATGGATGAAGTCGCCTATGTGCCTGAGGCGGAGATGCTGGAAATAGAAGAGTTTGATGAGAATATCGTTTCTGAATTGCGTCAGCGAGCGCGAGAATATGTTCTCACAAAAGCAATAGCTGCGGAAGAATCAGATGAGTCGATTCCAAAGGAAGATTTGCTTCAAATGGAAGGTATTACTCAAGAGCTTGCTGAGAAAATGGCAAGCCACAAAATATGTACTATGGAAGATTTGGCTGAGCAGGCAACAGACGACTTAGTTGACCTGATTGGTATTACCCAGGAACTAGCTGGTAGCTTAATAATGAAGGCTCGAGAGCCCTGGTTCAGTACCGAAGCAGAGTAAATTTAGCTAGTAGAAGTAATAAGTGGTTCATAAAGGATAAGCGAGGACAAGCTATGTCGGATGTAACGGTAAAACAGTTTGCTGAGGTCGTTGGTATTTCAGTAGATCGTCTAATTTCGCAATTAAGCGATGCAGGCGTTGCTATTAAAACTTCAGAAGAAACGATTACCGAAGACGAAAAAGTGAAGCTTTTGGGTCATTTGCGAGACAAGCACGGTAAAGAAGGTGCAACAGGAGATGAGCCGACACGTATTACTTTAAAACGTAAATCAGTCAGCGAAATAAGAACAAAAGTCAGTTCGAGTGGCGGAATTGGTCAGGGTAAGGGTGGAACTCGTACAATTAATGTAGAAGTACGAAAAAAACGGACTTACGTTAAGCGTAGTGAAACGCTAACTGACGAAGACAAAGCGGTAGCTCAAGCGGTAGCGGACATTTCTGTAAGAAAAGAAAAAGAAAAAGAACAGGAAATGGAAGTGGAGCTAAAGCGGAAAGCTCAAGTCGAAACGTTGATTGATGAAAAACGTATCGAAGAAGAAAAAGTAGTTGCTGAAACAGAGCGGCAAGCGCAAGTGACCAAAGAGGTAAAGGCTGTTTCTAATCAAGCTGTTAAACCAAAAGAAACGGCAAAAGCACCTCAGGCACCGGCAAAGGCAGCACAAAAAACAGCGCCATCTGCAGAAGATAAAGCAAGGCAGCAGGTTGAAAAAAGCCAGCTTGACGCCTCTAGAGAAGATAAAGGTGGCGCTAAGAAAAAGAAACGAAAAGGTCGGGATGATCAGTCGCGTCAACAATTACATGTTTCTTCTGATAAGGCTGGGCGACGTAAAAAGAAAACTAAGCATGGTAGGAGTCACTCAACTTCAGCTGCCGATGCCAATAACCTGCATGGTTTTAAAGAGCCTGTAGGCCCAGTAGTTCGTGAGGTCAATATTCCTGAAACAATTACGGTTGCTGAATTGGCGCAAAAAATGTCAGTTAAGGCTGCTGAAGTCATCAAGGGGATGATGAGGCTCGGCATTATGGCGACTATAAATCAGGTGATTGATCAAGAGACAGCAACGATTATCGTTGAAGAGATGGGCCATACTGCGATTGCTATGAGCGACAACGCGTTAGAAGAAGCGTTGATGCAAGATACGCATGAAGGTGTAACTGTTCATCGAGCTCCTGTAGTTACGGTAATGGGACACGTCGATCATGGTAAAACATCTCTACTGGATCAAATTCGTAAATCAAAAGTAGCATCTGGAGAGGCTGGCGGCATTACTCAGCATATAGGTGCTTACCATGTTGATACGGATAAAGGAATGGTGACATTTCTTGACACTCCTGGACACGCTGCATTTTCGTCTATGCGTGCACGTGGTGCGCAATTAACCGACATTGTTATTCTTGTTGTTGCTGCGGACGATGGTGTTATGCCGCAAACAAAAGAAGCAATTCAGCATGCTAGAGCGGCTGGGGTTCCATTAATTATTGCGGTTAATAAAATAGATAAAGAGTCAGCCGATCTGGATCGCGTTAAGAACGAATTAGCCCAAGAAGATGTTATCCCAGAGGACTGGGGTGGTGATGTGATGTTTATGCCGGTTTCCGCGAAAACTGGAGCAGGCATTGATGATCTGCTTGACGCTGTATTGCTTCAATCGGAAGTTCTTGAGCTCCAAGCTGTTGATTCAGGTCCGGCAAGATGTGTTGTTGTTGAGTCAAGACTGGATAAAGGTCGTGGTTCTGTGGCGACATTACTTGTTCAATCTGGTTGTTTGAATAAAGGTGATATCGTTCTTGCCGGTCAGGAGTTTGGCCGAATACGAATGATGCTTGATGAAAACGGCAAGCCAATTAACTCGGCAGGTCCATCGATTCCGGTAGAAATTCTTGGTCTTTCTGGTACACCGGGTGCTGGTGAAGAAGCAATTGTTGTTGCCGACGAGAAAAAAGCACGTGAGATTGCATTGTTTCGTCAGGGTAAATTCCGTGATGTAAAACTCGCAAAACAGCAGGCAGCTAAACTCGATAATCTTTTCACTCAGATGGAAGAGGGTGAGGTTTCAACGCTAAATATAGTATTGAAAACTGACGTTCGGGGTTCATTGGAAGCATTGAACGATGCGCTTGTCAATTTATCTACAGATGAGGTTCGAGTCGTCATAGTTGGTAGTGGTGTTGGTGGTATTAATGAATCAGATACAAATCTAGCAATGGCATCAAGTGCAATCATGATCGGCTTTAACGTGCGAGCAGATGCTGTATCGCGTCGATTGATTGAAGATGAAGATATTGACTTGCATTACTACAGTATTATTTACGATGTAATTGATGAAGTTAAGTCGGCTATGAGCGGTATGCTTTCGCCTGAATACAAAGAGCAAATTGTTGGTCTTGCAGAAGTGCGCGATGTTTTTCGTTCACCTAAACTCGGCGCTATTGCAGGTTGTATGGTGACTGAAGGTACGGTTAAGCGTAATAACCCGATTCGTGTTTTACGTGAAAATGTGGTTATTTACGAAGGTGAATTAGAGTCATTACGCCGATTTAAAGATGACGTTGCAGAAGTTAAGAATAATACTGAATGTGGTATTGGTGTTAAGAATTATAACGACGTTAAACCCGGTGATCAGATCGAAGTTTATGAACGTGTATTGGTAGAGCGAACGATCTAATGGCATCGAGTAGTGAATCTAGTCGTAGCAGGCGAGTTGGTGAGCAGATACAGCGCGAACTCGCCCAGCTAATACAGCAGGAAGTTAAAGATCCTCGTATAAAATGGGTTACTGTTTCTGCCGTTAAGGCGAGTAAAGACTTTTCTCACGCAACTATATTTTTTACCGTCCTTGGTGACTACAACGAAGATGTTGATAAGAATGTATTGGTTGGTCTGGAAAAGGCTAGCGGTTTTTTGAGGCGAGAGTTGGGTCGAAGAATGAAGTTGCGTATTGTGCCTGAGCTCCACTTTAAGTATGACGATAGCACAGTACGTGGCACGCACCTTACAGGTTTGATAGATGCGGCAATTGCATCTGATAAAAAATAGATTTTTATAGTTATTTAAGAGGTTTATATTGTCGCGTCGTAGAAAAATCCGCGGTAGAGATATTAGCGGAATTATTTTGTTGGATAAGCCCATCGGTGTTTCATCCAATGAGGCATTGCAGCAGGTAAAGGGAATATTTAATGCTCAAAAAGCCGGCCATACTGGTAGTCTCGATCCGCTGGCCACTGGTTTGCTTCCAATTTGCTTTGGTGAGGCAACTAAATTTTCAAATTACATACTCACCGCAGATAAAAGTTACGCAACTGAATGCCTGTTAGGTGTTACTACAACTACTGCGGACGCAGAAGGTGATGTAATTGATACCTGCGAGGTGCCCGCTTTAAGTGAGCAGCATGTAATTGAAGTCTTAGAAAGCTTTCTTGGTGAAAGTTACCAAATCCCCCCTATGTATTCAGCGCTTAAGCAGAATGGACAGCCTTTATATAAATTAGCAAGGCAAGGTATTGAGGTAGAGCGCGAACCGCGTAGGATTTGGATTGAAAATATATCACTAAAATCCTTGAGTGATAACAAATTAAGTTTTGATGTGAATTGCTCAAAAGGCACCTATGTTCGTACGCTGACTGAAGATATTGGCAAAAAACTCGGCTGTGGTGCTCACGTTACCGAATTAAGGCGTTTTGATTTGGGTGTTTTTCATATAGATGAGTCCGTTACACTAGAAAAGTTGAACGTCTTACGTGATGAGAAAGCATTTACTGAGCTTGATGAGTATATTTTACCCATTGAGGTTGCATTAACTAATTGGCCCAGGATTTCCTTAACCGACGACTCGGCTTTTTATGTTAAACAAGGTCAGGCGGTTCAAGTTCCAAAATCGCCCACGGAAGGTTCAGTTACGTTATTTAATAGCGCTGACTTATTTATGGGGATAGGCGAAGTTCAAGGTGATGGAAAGATAAAGCCGAGTAGACTATTAAAGTCTTGAGCTGAAACGCTAATGAGATAGAAGCTACAGCATTAATATTATTAAAACTGGTTAATTTAGATCGTAAATTGCTAAAATTCGAAGCTTTTTGCGTATATTTACTTGTTCCATAAGGGATGTGAAGGTAATATACGCGCAGCTTAAACATGGTAAGTTCAGGAGTTAAAAATGGCATTAGACAACACAGCAATTGCAAAAATTGTAGATGAATATAAAACACAGCCTGGTGATACTGGTTCGCCGGAAGTACAGGTTGCGTTATTATCTGCACGTATTAATGATCTATCAGGTCATTTTAAAACACATATTCACGACCATCACTCACGTCAAGGTTTGTTGAAAATGGTTAGTACACGCCGTAAGTTATTGGATTACGTAAAAAAGAAAGACTCTGAGCGTTACCGTTCATTAATTTCTCGTCTAGGCTTACGTAAGTAATACTTCGCGCACTATTACGTACAATAAGGAATATACAGTGACCCCCATTAGTAAAAGTTTTCAATTCGGTAAACATACGGTCAAAATCGAAACTGGCGAGATTGCTCGTCAGGCGTCTGGTGCTGTTATGGTTAGTATGGGCGATACAGTGCTCATGGTTACCTGCGTAGCAAAAAAAGAAGCAGATGCGGGGCGTGATTTTTTCCCTTTAACTGTTAATTACCAGGAAAAAACTTATTCTGCGGGCAAGATCCCGGGTGGTTTTTTCAAGCGTGAAGGCCGTCCTACGGAAAAAGAAACACTGACATCGCGTCTTATAGACCGTCCGTTACGTCCTTTGTTTCCTAAAGGCTTTACTAATGAGGTTCAGGTAATTGCAACAGTAATGTCGCTTGACGCTGAAATTGATCCAGATATCGTCGCATTAATTGGTGCCTCGGCAGCGGTTTCTATATCCGGTGTTCCATTCTCAGGGCCTATTGGCGCTGCAAGAGTGGGTTACAAAGATGGTGAGTTTTTATTAAATCCTGATGTATCTGAATTGAAGTCGTCTGATCTTGATCTGGTAATCGCAGGTACAGATTCAGCTGTATTGATGGTTGAGTCTGAGGCGAACATTTTACCTGAGTCAGTCATGCTTGATGCTGTTATGTTTGGTCATGAGAAAATGCAGGTCATTATTTCTGCCATAAATGAATTAAAAGCAGAAGTTGGAACAGTTGACTGGGTATGGACTCCTGTAGAAAAGGATGTTGCACTTGAAACAGCTGTTAAAGCTAAAGTAGGGGCGTCTGTTTCTGAAGCTTACCAAATTCAAGATAAGCTCAAGCGACAAGATCGCATGGGTGAGATTCGAACTGAAGTTGTTGAAGCGCTTGCATCATCTGACGATGATTCAGGTTGGTCTAGTGCTGATGTTAAAGGCATGATTGGAAGTCTTGAAAAGTCCACTGTACGTGCTCAAATTATTGCGTCAAAACCGCGAATAGATGGCCGTGACAACGACACAGTTAGACCGATTTTTGTTCGTACAGGTATTTTACCTCGTACACATGGATCCGCACTTTTTACTCGTGGAGAAACTCAGGCCATTGTTGTTACGACAATGGGTACTGAACGAGATGCGCAGCTAATTGATTCGATTGGTGGAGAGCATAAAGATTCTTTCATGCTACATTATAACTTCCCTCCGTTTTGTGTTGGCGAGACTGGTTTTGTAGGCTCACCTAAGCGACGTGAAATCGGTCATGGTAAATTGGCGAAGCGCGGTGTAATGGCTGTAATGCCAGATATGGAAACATATCCTTACACGGTTCGAATCGTATCAGAAATCACTGAATCTAACGGTTCAAGCTCAATGGCTTCCGTTTGTGGTAGTAGCTTAGCGATGATGGATGCGGGTATACCATTAAAGGCGCCTGTTGCTGGTATCGCCATGGGCTTGATTAAAGAAGAAGAAAATTTCGCGGTATTGTCTGATATCCTTGGTGACGAAGATCATCTTGGTGATATGGACTTTAAAGTGGCAGGAACAGCTGATGGTGTCACTGCTTTGCAAATGGATATCAAGATTACTGGTATCACAAAAGAGATTATGCAAGTAGCGTTAGAAAAAGCAAAAGCTGGACGTCTTTTTATTCTTGGTGAAATGAATAAGGTCCTTAGTGAGCCAAGACAAGAATTGTCTGAATTTGCACCACGTTACATTACATTGAAAATAAATCCAGATCGTATCCGTGATGTTATTGGTAAGGGCGGTGCAACAATACGTGCATTGACTGAAGAAACCGGTACTAGTATTGATATTACAGATGACGGAACGGTTAAAATAGCATCTGTTGATCGTGCTGCAGGTCTTGAAGCTAAGCGACGTGTTGAAGAATTAACCGCTGATGTCGAAGTAGGTCGAATTTACGAAGGTAAAATTTCCAAAATAATGGATTTTGGTGCTTTTGTTACGATTTTACCAGGACGTGATGGACTAGTTCATATCTCTCAAATTTGTGAAGAGCGCGTAGAGAATGTAAGCGATAAGCTTTCACAAGGTGAGACTGTCAAAGTGAAGGTGCTTGAAATTGATAAGCAAGGCAGAATCAGACTGAGTATGAAAGACTTAGGTTAATATCTAAAGTAAACTCGCTGCTTATGTATTAACAGTTAAAAATTAAAGAAAAATATTATCCCGTTTAGTTTATGAAATTAAGGGGGATAATAACGAAAAAGCCACATTGATTTTCAATGTGGCTTTTTTAATTTTGAAAAATAATTTAGTGACGGGCGAGTAGGTGGTTTAGTCAGTTCTTGTGGCCAATTCAGAAATTTAGTGAAAAGAATTTGGAGAGCGGTTCAGAACAAGCCAGTATGTCGCAAGGTTGCTAATTAGTGATGAAAAGTCACCAAAATCAACGGGCTTACGAATATAGCTATTGGCCCCTAGGGCGTAGCTTGATTTAATATCACTTTCTTCAGTAGATGATGTCATCATGACAATCGGGATTTGAGCAGTCGCTTCATTATTTTTTAACCTTTTGAGCACTTCCAGGCCATTGAGTTTTGGAAGGTTAAGATCTAGTAAAATAAGCTCTGGTAAATTTAGTGGTAGTTTATTGTCAGCGGTACCATTAAAAATATAATTAATAGCTTCAACTCCGTCTCTCGCGATGAATATATTGCTAGTAACATTATTTTTTTTAAGCGCACGTATTGCGAGTAACTCATCGTTCTTATTATCTTCAACTAATAAGATTGTTTTATTGTTACCGATCATTAGCGGTAAATTATCCTGTTTAATATGTCTAGTCTAGGATTGTAACCGAAAAACTCATTTCGGTCAGTGCCTTTTTTAGATGTATGATATTTATTAGTGTTTCCTGTATTTATTTCTAAGTATGGGGAATTGTATTGTGCAGGTATCCTCAATTGGTTGGGCCGCAATAATTATTATATTTACGCGTAAATACTCAAACCTATTAACCTGTTTGTATTTTCAGTGCGCTCAAGATTGTAATTTTTTGTATATTGGTTTATTGCTGTCAAAGAAGAATAGCTTAGATTGTCTCTGAATAGATTGTTGCTTTGGTTGTGGTGACTGGTTTCTGAAAGCTCTGTATATAGTTTTAGTGATTGCTTAGATTTATCTAAGTTGTCCTCAGTTAAGTTCGTGGGTTTAATTTCTGGTGGGCGAAGATTTTTATTAGTTAAATTTTGTAGGCCGCGAGACGACGTGACAGGGTTATTAAAATTTCCAATAGAAATCATACGTATTTGTGTATTGCTCTGTTGTGTAATATAAGTGACGTTAGAAAAGAATAATTCTTAAAAATTATAATTTTGTGCGAGAGTGTAACCAATTTGCATCACAATCGGTTCGGCTCTTTGAGCGCAATTTTTTATCTATCGTGGAAAAAAGCTGCACTCTCGCGAGAAAATTAATATCAAAATACAGTAAATCCTTTATTAAGCGAACAATCTGGTCTAATCAATATTCGACCTCCTCAGTGTTTAAGGTTATATATCCTTATCTGTTTATTTGCTCCATTTATTACATATGCTAATGATACGAATGGTGATATTAACCACGTCCAAGGCAACAATACGAGAGAATATTTGTTACCTAATTTTAACTATAGTCCAATTAATTTGCTTGTCCAGTATGCTCTCGGGAGTTTTTTTGTAATTAATGTGAAGTTATGATTTTGTAAATAGTTCGTGTAGTTACATTTTAAATGAAAGTTAATTGAAATGAAGGGAGTATTAGTTCGGGGGTTTTATAGTTGAATAGTTTTCAGATTTGCTAAAGCCGATGGCGTTGTCGAAGTGCTTAGTATTCGTAAAATCAGTATGTTGCAAATTAGCACCTCTAAAGTCTGCTTTATGAATGTCTGATCCGGATAAGGTAGAAAATTCTAAATTAGCCATTAAAAAACTGGTCCATTTTGCTTTTGTATTTTTAAGATTGGCATGAGCTAATGATGTTCGATTAAATATTGCCCTAGAAATAATACTGTCGGCCAGAGAAATATTGTTCATTACCGAGAAACTAAAGTTAGTATATTCCAGATTGGTGTGGTTTAAGGTTGTTTTATCAAATTGAGTTTCTAAAAACCTAGTTTCTCTTAAGTCGGCATAGTCCATCGTGCTTTCAGAAATGTGGCCATTTTCAAAATTCATTCCAATGCCTTTTATTGCGGTGAAATTAATTTTTGACCATTTTGCATTATTAGCTTTAACATTAATCATTAGGCTTGATGAAAATGAAGAGTTATTAATTGAAGATGATGAGAAGTCGGCATATTCTAGGTTGCTTCCCTCAAATGAGGAATTTGAAATAGTACAACCTGTAAAAATACTGTGTTTAAGATTTTGATGTGAAAAATTAATATTTTTTAATGAGGAATAGTAAAATGTAACACTTGCTAAGTTGCTTTTTTCAAATGTTACGTTGGATAATATGGAGTCCGCAAAGCGACTTTTGTTTAGCTTGGTATTGAAAAATAGCGCACCTTCAAAGTTAGAATCAGAGATATGTGTGTTACTTATATCTACATTGATAAATTTTGTATTTTTGAAGTTTACATTCCTCAGTTCGGCGCCGGAAAAACTTACGTTTGTGAGGGTTGAGTTGCTAAAGTCTGTGTTAATAATTCTGCCGCCATGAAATATAATGTTGTCTAATTTTGCTTGCTTGAAATTAACTTTTTGTAGTTCGCTAAGACTGAAGTCAATATTGGATATGGAAGAGGAAGGTAACTGTGTACCAACTAATTGAAACCGTTGTACGGATATGGGTTTATTGAGGGGTGGCTCGTTAGGAAATAGTGTTTGATAAAGTTTGTTATTATCAAAATGTGTTAAGTCTGAACTGTTGGTCTCCAAGTGAGAGCATGCACTTATAAAAAGAAACCATAAGACAATATGTATGCGCGTAGCCATCATTAATATCACTGGGCACCTATAAATTGATATTTTTATTGGATTTTGATTATATCAGGGATGATGGGGTGAGATAAGGAGAATTAGGTTCAACATTTAAAACTTGGCGTCATCGGTATTTTTTGTGTTTTTCATACCAATGGCTTTATCGAAGTTTTCTACCAGTACAAAATTTGTTTCCTGAATGTTGGCTTGAGTAAATATAGATTGGCTTACATCAGCTTCCTGGAAATTGGCTCTGGATAAGTCGGATTTAGTTAGGTTGCTGGCAATAACGCTGGCCTTAAAAAAATTAACATTGCTTAATTGTGCATTTTCAAAATTAACTTCTGTGAGGCTCGCTCTTAGGAAGCTGGCGCCATCAAGGTTTGAATTCGATAAGTCTGTGTTTTTAAGGATGCTACCGCTTAAATTTGTGCTTATCATATTGGCGTCTTTAAATGACCCGTCGGTTAAGT
>JAOTSL010000089.1 GCA_029864945.1 Gammaproteobacteria bacterium | reverse complement strand
CGCGTTTTTTTGCAGTTAGATCAACAATTGGTTTTGGCAGGCCTAGTTCATCGGGTGTTGGAATGTTCGACGGGATCGCTCGAATGACCATAGAGGTTTTTTGCATCTGTTTGAATGCACTGATTCTAAAGCGGCCGACACCTGAGGCTTTATAACTTATATTGAGTTCAAGCTGTTTCTGAAAGCGTTGGTGTTGGTCGTCAGGCATGATGCCGACACAAATTAGCTCGAGATCCTCTTCCGTTAACCCAGGTCCTTCGGTGGATGTCATTTTTCCGTTTATGCGATATGTGGCTGGCTTGCCTTCGCTTAAAAACAGATCAGTTGCGCCCAACGCTTTCATCTGGCGCAATAATGTGGGAAACGAGGTGCTCATATCTGTCCCTCTAGAAAATATGATCTCAATCTGAGCCGATGCTCAGAGTTTTTGTAACTTAAAGCTGCGAATGCTGCGTGATCATTGTGTTGTTTAACTTAACTTGAAGTTTACAACTTATATTGTGAACATAAGCTTTATAACTGGACTTTGCAACACTGGGGCGGGTAATAATGATATTACCCGCATGTAAGATAACATGCGGGTTGTAGCTGTTTTTTTGATTTATTTGCAGGATTTTATTCTTGTTAGCATTTCTTGATGGATTTTATCGTTGCCCGTCACAACATTGCCTGAACTCAGGTAGTTGCTGGAGCCATCTGTGTCACTTAAAATGCCGCCAGCTTCCTGAATAAGTAAGCAGCCTGCAGCCATGTCCCATTCACGAAGACCGTATTCCCAGAAACCATCTAATCTGCCTGCGGCAACATAGGCCAAATCTAACGCAGCTGAGCCTGCTCTTCTCACGCCAGCTGTTCCTTGAATTAATACCTTAAGTGTGGGTAGGTAGCTGTCTAGGTCTTGGTCGTCACGAAAGGGGATGCCGGTGCCAAGCAATGCTCCATCAAGGTCTTTTCTACTACTGACACGAATTCTTCTGTCATTTAACTGCGCGCCCTGGCCTCGTGTTGCGGAGAAAATTTCTTCACGCATAGGGTCATAAACAACGGCGTGCTCTAGTTTGCCGCGATATTTCATTGCAATTGAAACAGAATATTGTGGGAAACCTCTTAAAAAATTGGTTGTGCCATCTAGCGGATCAATAACCCATTGGTAGTCATTGCCCTGATGCGCTCCACTTTCTTCGGCAAGAATTGAATGGTCTGGGTATGCTTTGCTGATGGTGCGGATTATTTCCCGTTCTGCTTGTTGGTCCACCTCAGATACAAAGTCATTTTTAGATTTTTCAGTAATGTTTAGCGTATCAATGCGGTCGCTTGAGCGCTTTATTACGTTGCCAGCACTGCGGGCAGCGCGAATTGCAATATTAACCATTGGGTGCATAAGGGTGGCTCCAGTTAATTTTTAAATAGCGTTGTAATGTTGAATTGATTAATTTCTCAACAGGGCGCGTATTTTAGGGTTTGCATGGCATAATGGCAATCCATATTCTCAAGAACTGTCAGGTTTTTGTGCTTTTCTTGTGTTGGAGTTGTTTAAAACTATTTTGGAAGTCTCATGAAGCAGCAAAAAATTAGAATTGTTCTTATTGAAACCAGTCACCCAGGTAATATTGGTGCGGTGGCAAGAGCAATGAAAAACATGTGTATTGAAGAGTTGTACCTGGTGAATCCGCAACAATATCCATCCTCAGTTGCCACGGCCCGAGCGTCGGGCGCTGATGATGTGCTGGCGAATGCGGTTGTATGTGCCGATCTTGATGAGGCGATAGCTGATTGTCAGCTGGTTGTTGGCGCCAGCGCTCGGTTACGAAGCATCAATTGGCCTGAGCTTAATCCTCGTCAATGTGCCGATTTGGTAAAAAAGTCGCCTGATACGGATTCTATTGCGATTTTATTTGGGCGTGAAGACTCGGGGTTAACCAATGCTGAATTGGACAAATGCCAGTATCTGGTTCATATCCCAACAAATCAGGAGTATTCATCACTGAATATCGCGGCGGCGGTTCAGGTTATTTGTTATGAGTTGTTTGTTGCTGCTAACGGCATTTGCGATGTTGACCCGGTTATTCGGTCTTCGGAAGATGATGAGCTGGAGGAGCGGGCATCGGCAAAGGAAATGGAAGGTTTATTTCAGCATATGGAGGCAACTTTAAAAGAAATTGGATTTCTAAAGCCACCAAGCTGTCAGAAATTGATGCGACGTTTAAGGCGCCTGTATAATCGTGCGGGCCTTGATTCAACGGATATCAACATCCTTCGAGGTGTGATGAGTGCTGCTGAAGGGCGAAAATATGAATGGAAAGTCCGTAAAAAAGAATAAAAAGTGGACTTGAGGTTTGCTATAGATGCCCTTAGCATATAATAACTTTCAAATTAACTAGAGGAAAATCAATGTTTTCCCAACTTAAAGAAGACATATCGTGCGTATTTGACCGCGACCCGGCTGCTAGAAACTGGTTTGAGGTTATCACCACTTACCCTGGTGTTCATGCGCTGCAGGCGCATCGTTTTGCGCATTGGCTTTGGAAAAAAGACATTAAATGGCTGGGTAGAGGGGTTTCTACATTTTCCCGTTTTTTAACTGGTATTGAAATTCATCCAGGAGCAACCATAGGGCGCCGTTTTTTTATTGATCATGGTATGGGTGTTGTGATTGGGGAAACAGCCGAAATTGGCAATGACTGCACGATTTATCATGGGGTTACTCTGGGTGGCACTAGTTGGGATGGGGGCAAAAGGCACCCAACTCTGGAAGATGGTGTCGTTATAGGCGCCGGGGCTAAAATACTCGGGCCGATCACCATATGCAAGAATGCCCGAATTGGTTCTAATGCCGTGGTCGTGAAAGAAGTGCCTGCTGGAGCCAGTGTCGTTGGAGTGCCGGGGCGTATTGTGGTTAAGCAAGAAGGTGTCGAGGAGAAGCGCCGAGCCATTGCTGATAAAATGGGATTTGATGCGTATGGCAACACCTCTGATATGCCTGATCCGGTCGCTAATGCCGTTAATCGTATTTTAGATCATATTCATTTGATGGATGAAAAGCAGGAACTAATGTGTCAGGCCCTTAAATTAATGGGTGCGACGGTAAAAGATATTAAGTTGCCGGATTTAAATTCTTGTGAGTTGAATCGTGACGAAGTCGATGATTTTGATGATAAAAAAGTTAAAATATAACTATCAATTGTTAGTGCTTCGGTGGACGATTTAACATGTATTTTATCTAGGAGACTGTCGGACTTAACACTGTTTGGCTGCAAACTCATGGATACCGATCAGAATCTCTTATCATGTTCGTTAAATAGAACCACTATTCGCCTCACATGATAAGAGATTCTGATTCGGCCCCATGAGTTTTCGCTTCAAACGGATAAGTCCGACAGCCTCCTAGCGCTTAAAAGTCATATAAAGCTCATGGTTAAAAGCTTGACAAAAACAGTAGGGATAAGTAATCTAACCCTTGATAGATGATTCACAATATTAAAACATATAAGTGGGACTACACTATGAGACTAACAACTAAAGGCCGTTATGCGGTTACTGCAATGCTGGATTTGGCGATTAATTATGAAAAAGGGCCAATCACATTGTCTGATATTTCTAAAAGACAGGATATTTCATTATCGTATCTTGAGCAGCTTTTCTCAAAACTGAGAAAAAACGGCCTGGTGGACAGTGCTCGCGGACCGGGCGGTGGTTACCGTTTAAGTCGTGAAGCAGACCTTATTGCCGTTGGGCAGGTCATTACAGCTGTTGACGAAAAAATTGATGTCACTAAATGTGGCGGAAAAGGTGACTGTCTTGACGGCGGACCATGTCTGACACACGAGTTGTGGTGTGACTTAAGTTCACAGATATATGACTTTCTAGATAATATCAGTCTTGGTCAGCTTGTTCGAAATAGAGAGCTGGCTAAAGAAAATAAAGATAAATCGGTTTCTTTTGTGGATGCGCCAGGGCATTCAGCAGAGGACAGCAGCACGATCGCTGTTTAGATTGCTGGGTTAAATCCTCGTGATTTATTTTGATCACAATGCCTCCACACCAGTGCATCCTGATGTACTGGCGGAGATGATGCCTTATTTGCAGGGATGTTACGCAAACCCTTCCAGTGTTCACCAGCAGGGTCGGGTTGCACGTGAAGCAATAAATAAGGCGCGTGAGCAGGTTGCTGAGCTTGTAAATGCTCATTCATCACAGGTCATTTTTACCAGTGGTGGAAGCGAAGCTAATAATTTGGCAATTAAAGGCAGCATCCGGGGGATGAGCCTTTCAAGATTAATTATTGGCTCTACTGAACACCCCAGCGTCAGAGATGCAGCAAAATACTTTGCTGCATCGACTAATTTGGATGTTTTACCAGTTGATGCACAAGGCGTGATTAAATTTGATGACTTGAGTCGTGTTTCATCGACAGGTGCCCCTGCACTGGTTTCTCTCATGATGGCAAATAATGAGACAGGCGTTGTTCAGGATATTGAGAAAATTGCCAGGCATTTACAGAATGATGCACATATTGTGCATACCGATGCAGTGCAGGCAGCCGGAAAAATAAATATTAATTTTACGCAGTTGAACGTAAATTTATTATCACTATCAGCGCATAAAATTTATGGGCCTAAAGGTGTTGGCGCATTAGTTGTTGATAAACGAATTGATATCGAGCCAATGATTCATGGTGGTGGCCAGGAAAAAAAGTGGCGATCAGGGACAGAAAATGTTGCCGCTATCGTAGGTTTTGGTAAAGCTGCCGAGCTGGCGAAGTTAAATTTAAAAGGCAATGTAGAAAAACTAAAAGATCTTCAGCAATATTTTGAATGCCAGTTACACCAGCTGCAAGGCGTTATTATTTTTTCAGAGCAAGCCGAGCGATTAAGTAACACAACATTTTTTGGTGTACCTGGTATTGATGGTGAAACGTTGCTTATGCAACTTGATGTGCAAGGTATTGCAGTGACGAGTGGTTCAGCTTGCGCGAGTACGAGCTTAATGCCAAGCCATGTACTAATTGCGATGGGTATTAATGAGCAAGCCGCGAGAAGTGCTATTCGCGTTAGCTTTGGTCTCCAAAACACCAAAGCGGAAATCGATCAGTTTATTTATATCCTAAAGATACAAATCGAAATGATTTCATCTTTAGCGATAATGGAAAATTAACGCATTACAAAATACTGCCTAGGCAGTTTTTCGGAGTTTAGAAATGAAATTACCAATTTATCTCGATTATTCGGCAACCACTCCGATGGATCCACGAGTTGCGAAAAAAATGTGTCAGTACCTCACGTTAGATCAAAACTTTGGAAACCCGGCTTCTCGTTCCCACGAGTTTGGATGGAATGCCGATGACGCCGTCAAGGCGGCGCGTCAACAAGTGGCTGATCTGATCAATGCGGACCCAAAAGAAATCGTCTGGACTTCCGGTGCAACCGAATCCGACAACCTTGCAATCAAGGGTGTTGCTCATTTCTATCATAAAAAAGGTAAGCACATTATTACCTGTAAAACTGAGCATAAGGCGGTTCTTGATACTTGTCGCCAGCTAGAGCGAGAAGGGTTTGATGTCACCTACCTTGATCCTGAAGTAAATGGGCTGGTGGATATTAAAAAACTTGAAGAAGCTATGCGCGAAGACACTATTCTAGTTTCATTGATGCACGTCAATAATGAAGTTGGTGTTATTCAGGATATTAAAGCAATTGGCGAATTAACACGAAGTAAAGGTATTATTTTTCATGTAGACGCGGCGCAAAGCGCGGGTAAAGTGCCGATCGATTTGAATGAAATAAAAGTGGATCTTATGTCATTTTCAGCGCATAAAATTTATGGGCCAAAAGGTATGGGTGCTTTGTATGTGCGTCGTAAGCCTCGCATTCGTATTGAGGCGCAAATGCATGGCGGTGGCCACGAGCGTGGCATGCGTTCAGGTACATTGGCTGTACATCAAATTGTAGGTATGGGTGAAGCGTTCCATATTGCTAAGCAGGAAATGGCTACAGAGAATGAACGTATTCGCATGTTGAGAGATAAGTTATGGAATGGCTTTGAAGACATGGAAGAAATTTACCTGAATGGCGATGAAGAATGCCGGGTAACAGGAAATCTGAACGTCAGTTTTAATTTTGTTGAAGGCGAGTCACTGATTATGGCTCTGAAAGATGTTGCGGTATCTTCCGGCTCGGCTTGTACGTCGGCAAGCCTAGAGCCTTCGTATGTGTTACGCGCATTAGGTCGCAACGATGAATTGGCGCATAGTTCAATTCGATTCAGTATTGGGCGTTTTACAACAGAAGAAGACATTGATCACACGATTAAAATTGTTCGTGAAAAAGTTGAAAAGCTTCGTGATCTTTCTGTTTTGTGGGAAATGCACAAAGACGGCATTGATTTGTCAAAAATTGAATGGGCTGCGCACTAGACTTTAGTGCATTAGAATTTTGAGGTATTAAACATGGCATTGACTCTCACCGAAACGGCTGCAAATCGCGTTCGTACTTTTCTCGAAAAAAGAGGGAAGGGCGTAGGGCTTAGGTTGGCGGTTAAACCTAGTGGCTGTTCTGGTATGTCGTACGTTCTTGAATTTGTCGATTCGATTGAAGAGGTGGATGAGGTTTTTGAAGCATATGGCGTAAAGGTCATCGTTGATAAAAAAAGCATGTTATATCTTGACGGTACTGAGTTGGACTATACCAAAGAAGGGTTGAATGAAGGGTTTAAATTCAATAATCCGAATGTAACAGGTGAGTGTGGTTGCGGTGAAAGTTTTAATGTATAGGCGTTCTTTGTTCGTATTATTTGGTTCGTCCATTTAAATGACAACTATTAAATGAAAGTTATGCAAATACATAAGCAAACACATTTTTCATTATTTGCTCTACCGGTTTCGTTTGATATTGATTTGGCTGAATTGACCCAGCGCTATAGAGATTTACAAAAAGCCGTTCATCCAGATAGGTTTGCAAATGGCTCCGAACAGGAGAGACTATTTGCTATTCAGCGTGCTGCGCAGGTCAACGACGGTTACGCCGTACTAAAGTCGCCGTTGTTGCGTGCGCAATATCTGCTGGCGTTAAATGATGTTGTGGCTGATGGTAATGCAACAATCTCAGATCCTGAGTTTTTAATGCAGCAAATGGATATGAGGGAGTCCCTGGAGTCAGCTTCAGTTAAAGATGATGCACTAACCGTAGTAGAAAATACCTTAGATGAAATTGAAGGTATTTATCGTGCCTTGCTTAACGAAATAAAACAAATGTTCGCAGATGTCGCGCCTGATTATGCTGCAATAAATAATTGCGTGTTAAAACTTCAATTTTTTAATCGTTTAAAAAATGAAGCAGAGACGATGCTGGCAACTATTGAAAATAAATAGGTAGTTCTCAGGATGTTCGTTCCGCGTTAGTGCTTCATGCTTGGACGCCTTGTCTTGAAGTGTAAAATAAACGCTCTGCATAGATACAAATAGAATTATTGGAAACAACAAATGGCATTATTGCAAATTACTGAGCCAGGGGAATCAACAGCCCCTCATCAGCATCGGCTGGCGGTTGGTATCGACCTCGGAACAACAAATTCTTTAGTTGCGACTGTGCGTAGTGGTGTGGCCGAAACTTTGCCAGATGAAGTTGGCCGTCATCTTCTTTCCTCGGTTGTCAGATATATCTCAAAAAATGAAGTTATTGTGGGAGCTGAAGCATCGGCAGCTGCCGCTATTGACCCGTTAAATACGATAGTTTCCATTAAGCGTTTAATGGGCCGTGGCTTGGGCGATGTTAAATCGCTTGGCAATAAGTTGCCCTATGAGTTTGAAGACAGTAGCTCCTCTATGCCGCTAATAAAAACGGTTTCCGGGGCACATAGTCCTGTTGCAATTTCATCTGAGATTTTAAAAGTACTTAGGCGGCGCTCAGAAGAAACTTTAGGCGGTGAGCTTGTTGGTGCAGTCATAACTGTTCCTGCTTATTTTGATGAAGCCCAGCGTCAGGCAACAAAAGACGCAGCTCAACTGGCCGGTTTAAATGTGTTTCGTTTGTTAAATGAACCAACAGCTGCTGCCGTTGCTTACGGACTTGATAGTGGTTCAGAAGGAAATATTGTTATCTTTGATCTAGGCGGAGGCACATTTGATGTCTCTGTACTTAGATTGAATAAAGGCGTGTTTGAAGTGCTTGCTACCGCAGGCGATAGTGCGCTTGGCGGTGATGATATGGATCATCTTATCGCAGAGTGGATTATGGCTCGTGCGAGTGTTTCAGCGGACGCAGATCAGGCGGTAATGAGGCAGCTCATGCAACATGCCAGACAAGCCAAGGAGACGCTTACGGAGCAGTCTTCCGTGAAAATCCAGGTAAACATAGATGGCGATCATTCCTGGAAAGGCTCTCTTAGCCGAGAGAAAATGAATGAAATTATATTGCCGCTAATTAAGCAAACCTTGAGACCTTGTCGTCAGGCATTACGTGACGCAGGGATTTCAAAGGATGAAATCCTGACTGTTGTAATGGTAGGTGGTTCTACACGGGTTCCTTTAGTTAGAGAGCAAGTTGGCGAGTTTTTTGAGTGTGATCCGCTGGTTGACATTGATCCTGATAAAGTTGTCGCAATAGGTGCAGCGATTCAGGCAGATATTTTGGCGGGAAACAAGCCTGATGATGAAATGCTGTTGCTGGACGTTATTCCATTGTCTCTTGGTCTTGAAACAATGGGCGGTCTGTTGAAAAAGTTATTCCACGCAATACCACCATTCCCATTGCTCGGGCACAAGAATTTACAACATATAAAGATGGCCAGACCGCAATGGCTATTCACGTGGTGCAAGGTGAGCGTGAAGTTGTTGATGATTGCCGGTCACTGGCGCGTTTCGAGTTACGCGGAATTCCGCCTATGGTTGCAGGTTCGGCGAGAATTCAGGTGACGTTTCAGGTTGATGCCGATGGTTTGCTGAATGTGACGGCACTGGAAAAAAATAGCGGTGTAGTTAGTCGAGTTGAAGTAAAACCTTCGTACGGGTTGTCTGAGAGTGAAATTGAACTAATGTTGCGTAGCTCTTTTGATAATGCTGAGGCGGATGTGAAGTTGCGAAAATTACGTGAGCAGCAGGTTGAGGCGGATCGCGAAATTTTTGCATTAGAATCAGCGCTGGCTGATGACGCTGATACTTTGCTGAGCAAAGAAGAATTGAATCGTATAGTCACCTCTCTTTCTGCACTTAAGCTGGTGAGGGCAGGAGATGATGCCGATTTGATTAAGCAGCGTATAAAAGACGTGGAAGATGTATGTTCTTTTTATGTTGAGCGTAGAATGAACCGAAATATTGAAAAGGCTATGGCTGGTCATAGCGTAAATGAATTTAAAAGCGAGTAATATTTTTTATAAAAAGTTATAAATGATATTAAAAGTCGCTCTAGTTAAACGGAAATAAGCAGAAATAAAATGCCACAGATTATTGTTTTACCCCATGAAGAGCTTTGTCCCGAAGGTGCTGCATTTGATGTAGAGAAAGGAATAACTATATGCGATGCGTTAACAAAAAATGATATTTCAATCGAACATGCCTGTGAAAAATCATGTGCCTGTACGACGTGTCATGTTGTTATTCGTGAAGGTTTTAGTTCACTGGAAGAAGCGACCGAAGACGAAGATGATCTACTTGATAAAGCATGGGGGCTGGAGCCTGATTCTAGATTGAGTTGTCAGGCACTCGTTGCAGAAGAAGATTTGGTTGTTGAAATACCTAAATACACAATAAACATGGTTTCTGAAAACCATTAGCGCCGAATAAGATAAGGAAATTTAAATGAGTTTAAAATGGACTGATTCGCTGGAAATCGCAATTGCGCTGGATGAAACACATCCAGATGTGGACCCAAAACTTATTCGCTTTACTGATTTGCACGGATGGATAACGGCATTGGATGAATTTGATGATGCTCCAGACCATTCTGGTGAAAAAATCCTTGAGGCAATTCAAATGGCGTGGATTGAAGAGCGAGAATAAGCGTCTAGTTTTTCTCGTTCTCACTTGCGCATTTTATGCAGAGTGTTGCAGAAGGGTTTATCTCTAGCCTTTTTTCAGATATTTCTTCGTCACAGTGTAAGCAGTAACCGTAATCACTGCTTTTTATTCGTTCCAGCGCCGAGTTAATACGTATTAATTCCACCTCATTTCGGCGTTTTGTTTCCTGAGCCATTGCCTGCCCCTGCAAAGCATCCATTCTGGAAAGCCTACCCACAGCGGCTTGATCAAGTGTAACCACATCTGCCGCTTCAGCATTGTTAGTTTGCTGATCTGTTAACTCAATTTGCAATTTGAGTAATTTTTCTTTGAAGTATTTTGTGTCCATCAGTTAATAATAGATGAATAATTATAGAAGTGTAATTTAGAATTGGCTGAGTAATTGTAACGC
>JAOTSL010000088.1 GCA_029864945.1 Gammaproteobacteria bacterium | reverse complement strand
CCTCATATCTGCGTTGTTTTCGTACTCAATCGGTCACATATTTTTATATGCTCCCTCTCTCCGTGCGAAAACGCCTTGATCTGAGGCAAAATCTAAACACGCTGAGCAGTTACACTCAAACAATAGAAGTATTTAAATATGTATTTACTAGAAGCGTTTAAAATAAAACATCTAGAATGCATGATAACGGCATTAAAAGAGCACAGTAATAACGGCTCATTTAACCTAGAATCCGCAGTTAGATTCGACTTTATAGTGCAGGATATTGATGTGCATAGTGAATTTTAAAAATGCGTGGTCACCTTATTGGTGATCAGCAGTTTTTTAAATTGACTAGGTGCATCAAGAGCTTGTGCTAGAAATCGCGATCCAACTGCGGAATCTAGGTTTAAAGTAGCTAAAATAATGAGCGATAATATTAATTCATAAAAAACTGACTGAAAAGGCTGAACGTTGGTGAAAAAAAATGCTAGGTATTAATGCGGATGATCTATCAGTTCTAATATGGGGCGTTTTTTTTGGCATTGTCGGTTATGGGTATTACAGTTACGGGCGAAAACAAAAAGCAACCGTACCGTTGTTTACCGGAATATCACTTTTTATCTTCCCTTATTTTATTTCAAATGTATATATCTTGGTAACTGTTGGTGTCGTTTTAATGGTAATTCCTTATTTCGTAAAAATATAAAGCAAGTTCAACTATGTTGTGGCTCAATATTCTTGTATGCAGATTTACTTGTCCACTACAGTACCATTGAAAAAAGGGGTGGGGATTTCTTTCTAAGTAGAAGTTCTCATTTGATCTTTGCTCGTTAACATTATTGATATGTTTCATTCATCTTGTCTGATAACTTCACTTTATAGCTGCTTTAACCTTTACTTTATTATTGGTATCTCGACTCTCGCGAATGAGTTCATTATTTGTCACGTGTGACTTTGATTTGGCTAACCTGTCGTAAAGTACTACATTTACCGTTGCTGCAAGGTTCATGCAGCCTATAGTTGGTATGTAAACAACATTATCTGCTTTATTAATCATTTCTTGGCTAATGGTGCCGTCTTCTGGGCCAAATATATAAATAGCATTGTCCGGGTGCTTGTATTCGGGTAGTGGTATTGCGCCTTCTACTAATTCCACACATACTATTTTCGTATTTTCTGATATGTATTCCAGCAAGTCTTCGACGCCGGTTAAGGGAATGTTTTCTCCTGCGCCATTTGGGTCGGTATGAAATTTTGCGGCGCGATTATAACGTTCTCCGGTGTAAAAAATAGCATCGACCTGATAGCATCCAGCAGCACGTAGCACAACGCCGATATTTGACGGACTTTTGGGGTTAGTTAAACCGATACTGACATTCATGTTTTTATTTCATTCGTATAGTTGAGTGGGAGATTAGCAGGGCTACATTTGCTGTAGAAATTGTTAAAAAGGTGAATACTTATTCTGTACCCACCTTTTTATTTTTTTAATTTTTTAATTTTTTAATTTTTTTTTATTTTTTGATTTTCTTATTTTCCCGTGTAATTTGCGGCAATATAGTGACCGTCAAGACTGTAGAAAAAATACAAAGTTTGTTTTCCTGCTTCTTTGATTGTGTCATTTTTAAAGCTGATTAACCACTCGGGTCCTTTAGAGAATGTTTTTTG
The DNA here is from genome assembly GCA_029864945.1 of Gammaproteobacteria bacterium. Classification (GTDB taxonomy): domain Bacteria; phylum Pseudomonadota; class Gammaproteobacteria; order S012-40; family S012-40; genus CALZJE01. Next base: position 8,751 of record JAOTSL010000088.1, on the reverse strand, counting down.
TTCTACGTTTTTCGCTTTAATATCTATCCAGCTATTATCAATTTTCCCTGCTTTGGCCAATTGCTTAATTTTTTTAGTCGCTCGTTTAGTCACTTCGTCACTGGATACGGGGCCGTGAGAATGTCCTCCACCTGCGTCATGTTCGTGTCCGGTGCCAGCCATGATTGGCGCACCAAAGATTAATAATGTTGAAAATAATAATGTTGTCATAATATGTTTCATAAATTCTCCAAATGCTTTAGTTAATTGAGTCGTGATGTTTTGGTGCATCGTGCGAATGCGTCCCATCATCATGGGAATGATCATTATCAAAACAGGCCGAAACCGAAATGAGTGTAAGGCACACGGTCAGAAGTAAAATTAGTTTACGCATTAATCTTTGTCCTAGTCAATTGTATCGTGAGTTGTTTCTTTTTTGTTCTTTTCTGCTTGCTCTGCTTCCATTCTTAAGTGGTCATGTATGTGATTATCTTCACTAAACCCAAACTCATCCGGGTTTTTTAGATGAGAATAGCCATGCATCTGCATCATAAAAAGAAAAAGACCGGCAAAAATTAAACCATAGTTAGATATTAAGCTAAAAGGTTTAAACGACGGCTTTTTTCGCCAGCCGGTTAGTAGCAGTAACATCACACTTAGTGCAATTATTTGCCCTGCTTCAATTCCAATGTTGAAGGAGATTATATTCATCAATAAATCATCTTCACTTAATGGTAGTTGTTGAAGCCGTGTAGACAAGCCTAATCCATGTATCAGGCCTAGCCCGATAATCATCCATAGTAAACTTGGTGATTTGATATCCAGGTATTTTTTAAACCCGTCAAGATTGGAAAATGCGATATAGCAAACGCTTAAAGCGATTATTGCATCGATCAAAAAATAGTTAACCTGAATGCCGTTAAAGGTAGCAAAAATGAGAGTAGCGCTGTGCCCCAGCGTAAATGCCGTAATGTATTTAACAATATCTTTGAATTTTGTAAGAAAAAATATAATACCAAATACAAATGCTAAGTGGTCGTAGCCCGACAACATGTGTGTTGCCCCAATCCATAGATAACTTAGATTACCTCCTTCTATAATAGATTGTTTTTCAGCTTCTGACATCCCATGCCCTAAAGCTTGGCTTGCCACTAACATAATCAAAATAGCTAAAAGCCACTGTGATTGTTTGATTGTAGATAACATAAAACCTCTCAAACTTAATTTTATTGAGGGCAACAAGAACTGCCCGAAAATATCTCGTACTTTAATGGATGAAAAACTTAAGAGAGAAAGGGCGGGCCGCGAAGATTAACTGTTGATCGCTCAAGATAACCGAATGCTGCATCGATATTAAGAGGGATTCTAACGCTTAAGGGTTGACTGAATGAAAAGGACTGGATGGCGATTAAAGCAGTGTCAGAGAAAGGTTTCTCTTGCTTCTGTATCTTAGGTGCGTTGTATTTATGCTCAAGTTCTACAACATTGGTATCGTTTGTTTGATGAGCTGAGTCAATGAGATCTGTATGATCATTTATTGAGTGGTGTGCATGAACCTCATTATTGTGTTGATGGTAGTTACCATCATGATTATGTTGTTGTTCGGCTAAATGAATATGCGATGTTGTCCACTGCATTAACAAAAAGGCAGTGATGAGAACAAACAACAAAGTGTGGTTTAGCCGGGTTTTAGTCATAATTACGCAATGTGATTTTGTGGTAAAAAGTATATCAAACTGTGTTGTTCTCTACTAGTTTGAGCGGTGCCCAGTATTTGATAGGTTAATTCAGCACGATGAAGCTGAATTTACCCTAACTGTTACAGTTTTAAATATTTCCTGTTATTCTTCTTTTGTATTTTTTCTTCAAATGTCCAAAGATTAACGGCAGGGCGGTAATAATACTTAATATCAGAATGGCAAATGCAATGCGTTTGCCATCGGCCGATGAGAGTTCATCACCAAAGTGCGCTAGTAGAAAACTGGCGGGTGCAATGCCAGCCACTGTCGCGATGAAAAAACGCCAGAAAGTCAGTGAAGTTAGTCCTGCTGCGTAACTGATAAAATCAAAAGAAACAAACGGCAGTAGCCGAGAAAAAAAGACGATTCCCATCAGCGAATTTTGTGAACCGATCCACTTTTTAGCCAGCTTGCCGCCAAATAAGCGTTGTAATATATCGTAGCCCAATAAGCGGGCAATTAAAAAAGCCAGTGTTGCCCCGAGAGTTGAGCCAATCAGTACATATAGGGTTCCCCACGCGTGGCCGTAAATTGCGCCTGAAACTAGTGCGATAGGTGCGCTCGGGATAGGGCTCATAATAATTGCTGTGGCTAATGAAAATATAATCACTAGCGGCCCCCAATTACCCATGGACTCGATTTTGGATTTTAATAATTCACTATTTTCAAGAAGCAGGTGGTAATCCGCTTTAGTCAGTAAATAAAAAAGAAATACAAGTAGCAAAAGAATGCCGGCAAATATCACGCGTGGCTTAGTTGGTTGTGGATTAGTCGGTTTTAACATTAAGGAAGAATAGCAGTAAAGAGTCTTATGTGCCTTAAGCGTTTTAGACGTGTAATTTAGTTAATGTAAAATTATTGTGTAAAAAAACAGGTTAGATATTCTTTCTTAAGATTTATTTAATACCTTCTGTCGGTAATCCTTTTAACTTCCATTCTGGATAACCACCATCAAGTCGGCGAGCTTTGAGCCCTCTGGCTCGTAATTGTTCAACAGCATCAAATGCCAGTACGCAATGTGGGCCGCGGCAATAGGCAACAATTTCTTTTGTTTTATCCAAGGTTGCTAGTTTGTTTTCAAGTTCAGATAACGGGATATTGACTGCGCCAGGTAGATGTCCCGCCTCATATTCTTCGATTGGGCGAACATCAAGTACGGTAATCATTCCTTGTCGTGCACGTTCCACCAGCTCGTCACTGGGAATTGCTTCTAAGCTGTCTTTCACGGTTAAATAGTCTTCGATGAGTTGGTCTATTTCAGTCAGGTGGCGTTCTGCAACTTTTTGGATCTGGGTCATCAGGATCATAATATCGTCCCCACTTAGGCGGTAAATGACGTGCAAGCCTTCTTTTCTACAAACCACGAGGCCGGTATGTTTTAGTTGCTGAAGATGATGGGATGTGTTGGCAACGGTGAGCCCTGTGAGGTTTGCGAGATCTTCGACAGAACACTCTCTTTGTGCCAAAAACTCTAACAATTCTAATCGGTTAGGGTTGCTCATCGCTTTTGCAATCTGGGCAAAATAGGTGAAAAGTTGTTTCTTGAAGGGTTTCATTATTGCATCCGATACATAGAGTTGTTCAAGAGTATTCAAAAAAATACTTGAATACAAGTGGGGGTGTCCGCTATAGTATTCAAGTAAACCCTTGAATATGGTCTAGGTGATAGGAAAAGGGGTCAGATGATGAGTATGGATCAATGGATAACCGTAAATGAGACCGCTATTCGGCTTAGTTTCTTTTTTGGCATATTTGGATTAATGGCTGCTTGGGAGGTGCTAAAACCACGGCGAGTTTTAACTGTTTCAAAATTGACACGCTGGGCTAATAATTTAGGTCTGGTTTTTCTGAATAGTATTGTATTACGTTTGCTTTTTCCTGCTGCTGCAGTTGGTGTAGCGGCATTTGCCAGTGAGCAAGGCTGGGGCTTACTTAACTATTATTCAGTGCCTTTTGTTTTTGCGGTTTTAATAACGGTAATAGCAATGGATTTTATTATTTATCTACAACATGTTTTAGTGCACGCGGTTCCTGCATTATGGCGTTTGCATCGAGTACATCATGCTGACCGTGACTATGATGTAACTACCGGTGCACGTTTTCATCCGATTGAAATAGTTTTATCAATGCTGATCAAGTTTTCCACAATTGTTGTGCTTGGCGCGCCCGTTATCGCAGTGATTATTTTTGAAATTGTATTAAACGCCATGGCCATGTTTAACCACGCCAACATAAAATTACCGAATCAGATAGACATCTGGTTACGCCGTATTGTTGTAACACCAGATATGCACCGAGTGCATCATTCTGTAGAAGATGATGAGGCCAATAGTAACTTTGGCTTTAATCTGTCGATTTGGGATCGATTATTTGGAACCTACCGTGAGCAGGCTAGAGCAGGGCAAGAGGCAATGATATTTGGCATTCACAAATACACGAAAAATAAAGACATCGTCTGGATATCCGGTATGTTAACGCTACCCTTTAAAGGAAAGATTAGTTCTTATGCAATTAATCGCCGTGATTGGGATGGGGAAGATGAAAAACAGAATCCGAACAAATAACGGGATACGTGTTGGGCAGCGTCATAAGCACGGGTCCAGTGACTTCTAAGGTCATTAAGGTCATTAAGGAAACTACTTGTGAGATATGTGCCTGAATAAATGGGGAATATTCTTGACAATGAAATTAACCTGTATATAATTCCTTCAGCTTGAAAGTACTACTGATATTTATGAACACCATTTCGATGCACTGTATTCATCTTCGTCCTGTTCTACATAAGTCATAGCAACACTTCCAGCCAAATGGTCTTTATTTAAGACTCTAATTATTAATGATTTTATAGGATAAGATTATGTCTACTACTACCGGTACTGTTAAATGGTTTAACGAATCTAAAGGTTTTGGCTTCATTGAGCAAGAATCTGGCCCAGATGTATTTGCACACTTCAGCGCTATTTCTGGTGCAGGCTTCAAAACTTTGGCTGAAGGCCAGAAAGTTGAATTCACTGTTACTCAGGGCGCTAAAGGTCCTCAAGCAGAGAACATCGTAGCGGTTTAATTTTAAATCGTTATATAGCCAGCATTAAATTAATGCTGGCTATAATCTCTACCATTTATACTTAAGTAAACGTATTTAGTTATTTAAGTTTAAATAAAGTAGAGATCAAAAAGGGCAGGACCATATGGTTTTGCCCTTTTTTAATTTTTAACGCAGTCATATCCGTATTTTCCCCCGAACCTGATATATTTCATGCTCATTTCTCCAGAGCAACCCTAAAAATAGCACCAATAGAGGACTTTATTTTGAGTCAAACAGCCTTTTCATCACTTAATTTATCCCCGGCGCTGCTGGAAAATCTCTCTTCCCTTGAATATAACGCTATGACGCCTATTCAGGCTGAGAGTTTGCCTCATATTCTCAATGGTGCCGATGTTATTGCTCAGGGTAAAACTGGATCAGGAAAGACCGCGGCATTTGCGCTGGGCTTGTTAGAAAAGCTCAATGTAAAACAGTTTCGTGTGCAATCTCTAATACTGTGTCCGACCCGCGAGCTAGCAGACCAGGTTGCAAAAGAGATTCGCAGACTGGGCCGCTCAATACATAACATTAAAGTGCTAACACTCTGCGGTGGTATGCCATTCGGACCTCAAATTGGTTCATTAGAACACGGTGCTCATATTGTTGTCGGCACGCCTGGGCGGATAGAAGAACATTTGCGGAAAGGATCGCTGAACCTAGAAAATTTAAATATTTTTGTACTGGATGAGGCGGACCGAATGCTTGAGATGGGTTTTCAGCCGGCTCTAGATGCCATCATCGAACATGCTCCCGCTAAACGCCAGACCTTGCTTTTTAGTGCCACTTTCCCTGATCAGATTCAAGCCATATCAAAGCGCATAATGAAAAGTCCGGTAATGGTAAAAGCAGCCTCGACTCACGACAGTGGCAGTATTGCACAGCATTTGTATGAGGTTGAAGACGGTTTTTCAAGAGCAACTGCCGTGCGTCTGCTTCTTTTGCATTATCGCCCCGAATCAGCGGTAATCTTTTGTAATACCAAACGTGAAACTCAGCAAGTGGCCGATGAATTATATCAATATGAATTTAGTGTGCTTGCTTTACACGGTGATTTGGAGCAACGCGATCGTGACCAAACATTAGTGAGGTTTGCCAATAAGAGTGCATCTATTCTTGTTGCCACAGATGTCGCTGCACGAGGTCTTGATATTGAGGCGCTGGACCTTGTAATAAATTATGAAATCGCTCGAGACCCAGAAGTGCATATTCATCGTATTGGTCGAACAGGGCGTGCCGGTAGTAAAGGCGTTGCTTGCACGTTATATAACGAAAAAGAAGGTTATAAAATTGCTCAGTTGGAAGAGTATATTGATCAGAAGATAAGTATCGAGCAGTTACCACCAATGAGTATACTGAATCAACCAGCGGATAAGCCGACCATGGTAACGTTATTGATTGATGGCGGTAAAAAACAAAAAGTACGGCCCGGTGATATTTTAGGTGCACTGACTGGTGAAAATGGTATCGCTGGAACGCAGGTCGGTAAGATACAACTTTTTGATAATCGAGCTTACGTGGCAGTTAGTATAGATGCCGCTAAACTTGCTCTAAAAAAATTAACCGAAGGTAAGTTAAAAGGACGTTCTTTTCGCGTGAGACGGCTGTAATTTCAGGCTATTTAATGAGGATAATGCTTAAATAAATTAGGCGTTATCTTCATTAAACTTTTCTACGAGATAGTCTATAAATACTCTTGTTTTTGGTGGCAGGTATTGTCCTGCAGGATATAGCGCATATATAGCGCTACCTGTCATTGCGGGTAATGTGACTTCGTAATTTTTTAATACCACTTGTAAATTCCCCTTTGCAATCTCTTCACCCACATACCAAGTGGGTAAAACGGCGATACCTAGATTTGAAAGTATTGCATTAAACAGTGCACCGCCTGTATTTGCCTGAAAATTTCCGGTAACAGGTACGGTGAGTGATGAATTACCTTTTTTAAAGTGCCAGCTATTACTGTTGAAAATGTTTTTATTAACGATGCAGTTATGTTGCTTTAATTCATCAGGCGTTGTTGGTGTACCTTTATTTTGAAAATAAGTTTGACTCCCGCACACGACGAAATTATTTTCTTTTAGTTTTCTGGCAACTAGGCTGGAGTCTTCTAGTCGGCCTATTCGAATAGATAAATCTACTCGTTCCTCAATCAAGTCAATTGATCGATCCTCTAGAATTAATTCAACCTTTAGCTTAGGGTATTTATTTAAAAACTCAGGAATTAAAGGAACAATATTTCGCTCGCCGAAGGGTATGGCTGCGTTAATGCGTAATAAGCCTTTGGGAGTTGCTTGTAGTTGTGAAATTGCGAGTTTTGCTTCTGCCAAATCGTCGAGTATTTTGCTGACTTTTTCAAAATAAATTTGTCCGGCTTCGGTTAAGTTGATGCTTCGTGTAGTGCGTTGTAATAAGCGAATACCCAGCTCTTCTTCTAATGCATTAATTTGACGAGAAACGGAAGATGGCGCTATTTGTAGCCGACGTCCTACTTCAGAAAAGCTACCACTTTCGATGGTTTTTACAAACAGCTCTATACTATTAAATAGGTTCATCGCTTCTCTTTTATATATTTCTCTCTATATATCATTACTCTAGGTCATTTGTGCAATAAACGCAAAGAAGATGTTCAGAACCACCATATACACTAACCATAACGCATAGACGATAATGTTATCAGAGAGATTAATTAAACAGGAGTGAACCATGAATATATTGCCAGACACCGTTACTACCACCAACAGAACCCCTGACTTTGATCAAGATAATGTCCCTAAGGGCATATTGGGTCGTCATACAACAGCAAAAGGCGTGTGGGGCCAAATTAACGTCACCGAAGGTCAATTAACTTACAGAATACTGGAGCCAACTGTGGAGGAGCATGTACTAGATAGTGACCATAGGGGGGTTGTGGCGCCACAAATGGCTCATCAGGTTGAAGTGACGGGCCCGGTAAAATTCCATATCGAGTTTTTAACAGAAATGTAGCGGAACATATATTAATAAAGGGGAAGCGCCATGTGTAGATTATGTTGGGTAATAGTCGTAGTACTGTCTTTAGCAACTAGTGGATTACTGTATAAATTTGTTTTTTCAGGAAGTGTCGTTGCTGGTGATGATGGGCGACAAGCAATTCAGCTTAGTGCTGGTGAGCGGGATATCGTGTTTCTTGAAATGAGAACCTTTTTGGATAGCGTTCAAAAAATTACGAAAGGCATTGTCGATAAAGATATGAAGTTGATTGCCGACGCCGCAAATAAAGTAGGCAGTGCTGCTCAACAGCAAATGCCTGGAACTTTGGTTGGTAAGTTGCCGCTTGAATTTAAAAAGTTAGGCTTTGATACCCACTCAAAATTTAGTCAGCTGGCAATGGATGCTGAGTCTTTGGGTGATGAACAGCATGCTTTAAAGCAAGTGAGTGACTTAATGGAAAACTGTGTGGCTTGTCATGAAACTTATAAAATTGAAGTAAGTTTAAAGTAACAATTAGTCTGAACTGGAAACAAGCAATTATAGGGCGTAGCTATAAAGTAGAGCAAAATAGGAGTGTGTTATGAAAATCAATATGGGCGGATTGGATAGAGTATTACGAATTTTGGCTGGTGTCGTTGTTTTAAGCGCAGGCGTATATTATCAAAATTATTGGGGAGCAGTAGGTTTGTTGCCTCTATTAACTGGAGTGATCGGGTCTTGTCCTGCATATATGCCATTTGGTCTTTCGACCTGTAGAGTAAAAGAAAAATAGACGTAATATTAAATTACCTGTGTAAAAATGCTCAATATCGCTCTTTTGGGGTTTTATTGAGTGTTCTTTTGTTGTTTTTTTGTGGTTGAAATATTGTTTGTAAGCCTGTAGCTAGGAGACTGTCGGACTTAACACTGTTTGGCTGCAAACTCATGGATACCGATCAGAATTTCTTATCATGTTCGTTAAATAGAACCACTATTCGC
>JAOTSL010000087.1 GCA_029864945.1 Gammaproteobacteria bacterium | reverse complement strand
TCTAGTCCTTTATGTAGCCAGCCAATTGTCGGCGTTTTTGTCGGCATTTACGGAGAACATAAGAAGGCGTGTGGAAATATTAAAAAATCTGACCGCCGCTCTCAATTCTTAACTCTAAACTCTCAATTCAGTGATTTTGCACGTTGATAATAGAATAGCACTGTTCAAATACCTTTGATAGATTTCCGATGAGGAGGGTGGTTGTTTTCTATCCGTTAAAATGTACTATTGTACGGTAGTACTTTTTCCTTCAGAGAATATATTGCGGAAGCGTTCAGTGGCTTGAGTTGAGTATGCGCGAACTTTTAAGTGTATTGCTCGAGATTGTAGCAGTCTTTATACTGTGTTTATCTCAGCTTAATACAACTACTTTAATCTAAACAATAAATTCAACGAATATACCTAAGAGGTCAATTGAAAAACATTCAACACAGTTCGTCAATTTATACGACTACTGGCCAGGGTAAAGAGATCTATCGCACAGAAGATGAATTCGGTGTGGTAGTGGTTACCCAGCGTGGGGATAAGCGCGTACTGAGTTTTGGCTCTGCTATGGAGCAAAGCGCAGTTTACATAAAAAAGCCTTATTATCTTGTATACAATTATACTCAAGTTATGTTGCTGGGATTGATTTTTGTTGATGCCAAACACGTTACCTTACTCGGACTGGGCGGTGGAAGCCTGGCAATTTGTCTGAGGCATTTTTTTGCTGAGTTGAACATTCAAGTGGTTGAGTTGAGACAAGCAGTGATTGATGTTGCCTATGAATGGTTTTTGTTGCCGCGAGATGCGTCTTTAAATGTTGTGCAAAGCGACGCTTATTTATATTTATCCGACTCAAGTCCTGAAAGCACTGACTTGATATTTAGTGATCTATTCGAAAAAAATGAAGCAGCAGAGTTACAGAGCCAGGAACATTTTATTAAAAGTTGTCACAATGTGCTGACTGCTCATGGTTGCTTGGTGTTAAATTTACATACTGAACCAGAGGCTGAATTGTCGCTGATGCGAATACTTCACTCGCTTTTTGAAAATATTTCAGTTTGTAGTGTGATTAATGGTAATTGGGTTTTATTTTGTCAAAAAAATCCGACTCAGATTGGAAATGATGTTTTGAAGAGTCGGGCCCAGCTATTGGTAGAGCAAGTGAATATGCCCTTGATGTATTATTATCGTAATTTGAGTTCAATCGCTTAAGATTGTTTTTTAATCGTCACTTACTATTTGTGGTCATTATTGGCCTCACTAGAGGCGGATTTCGTATTTGCTAAATAACAAGGGCGAAACCCCGGTGAGATAATCAGAAAACTGCATAAAAACTGCATAAAGAACGTGATGAAATATTCAACTGATATGAGAAGAGCTATATGAACACTGTAAGCAGAGATTGGTTAAATAAACTACACAAGGTAGAGCTACACTTGCATTTGGAAGGTAGTTTGGAGCCTGAGTTGATGTTTAAGTTGGCACAAAAAAATCAGATCACTTTACCTTTTGAATCTGTAGAGCAGGTGAGGCAGGCTTATCAGTTTAGTAATTTGCAGGATTTTTTAGATATTTATTACCAAGGGGCCAACGTACTGTTGGAGGAAGATGATTTTTATGATCTGACATGGGCCTATTTGACAAAATGCCACGAGCAAAATGTAATACATGTTGAGCCATTTTTCGATCCCCAAACACACACCGATAGAGGTGTTCCATTCGGAACTGTTGTGAAGGGTATTTCGCGAGCGTTAAAAGATGCGGAATCCCAGTTGGGTATTAGCAGTAAACTTATTATGTGTTTTTTGCGTCATCTTAGTGAAGATGAAGCTTTTAAAACCTTGGCTCAGGCTGAGCCATTTCTTGATTTGATTATCGGTGTCGGTTTAGATAGTTCTGAACTCGGGCAGCCACCTCAAAAATTCAGTCGAGTTTTTGCCAAAGCGCGTGAGTTAGGATTGTTAACAGTTGCCCATGCTGGTGAAGAAGGACCAGCCGAATATGTGTGGACGGCAATAAATGATTTAAAAGTGTCACGTGTAGATCATGGTGTTCGCTCTACCGATGACCCTAAATTAATGAAATACCTTATTGAAACCAGGATGCCATTAACGGTTTGCCCTTTATCAAATACTAAGTTGTGTGTATTTGACGATATGTCCCAGCATAATATTTTAGCAATGCTGGAACAGGGTGTTTGCGTTACGGTTAGCTCAGATGACCCAGCGTATTTTGGTGGTTATATGACAGAAAATTTTGTGGCCCTAGCTGAATCACTTGATATGAGTAAAGATCAGGCGATAAGTATAGTGAAAAATAGTATTGAAGCAAGTTTTGCAAGTAAGGAAAGAAAACAACAAATGATGGAGTTACTTTGATTTTAAAATCGACTTTAGAGCAAGCGGCTCAGGAAAATATTATCGCGGCTGAGCAAATTGAGCCGCTCTTCCAGTTTATTCAAAATCAAAAAACTGATGCGCTTCCTGATCCCCTGTTAGGTGGTGGTGAGCAGCCAATAAAATTTGTGCGTAGTTTTGGCGATATGTTTATCACATTAGGCATTGTTTTGTTGGTGGTAGCAATTAATTTAGCAAATCTACCAGGTTACTATTATTTAATTCCCGCGGCTGGTTTTGTAGGGCTGGCCGAATGGCTAGTGCGGGTGCGCCGCTTGGCTCTGCCGGGCATTGCTATTTTAATCTCAATTATATTTTTTGTGAGTAAAGCTATTCCTTTTGGAAATGAAAACGCAATGATTTTGGGATTTAGTGCGTTGAGTTTGACCAGTTTATTATTTTATATACGTTATAAAATGCCATTTAGTCTATTACCATTTTCGTTGGGGCTGGTGGCTTTACCAGTTGCAATGATTGGCTTAAGTGTATTTGAAACCCCAGCTCTTTTTGTGAGCCTCGGTTTGCTTATTTTTGTTGCTGCACTGTGGTTTGATTCGCAAGATACAAAAAGACTAACGCACTTGAGTGATAATGCATTTTGGTTATATTTGCTCGCATCACCATTAATTGTTCATGGCGTTATGATTTCATTGTTTATGAGTAATGAGACGTGGATTCATTCGATGAATATAGAAATACTGATGATTATTTTTTTCGTTGTTTTCTTTTTGCTTTCGCTACTGATTGACAGAAGAGTTATGTTGATTTCAACGCAGCTGTATATGATTTATGCGCTTACACAACTACTGCAAAATAATGATAATAACACTCAGGATACGATGATTTATATATTAGTGGGCTTAGGTCTGTTTGTTATTTACTTTGGTACTTATTGGTATAAATCTCGTCGGCTGGTCTTTGGGTTTTTATCGGGTAGTGTCGTTAGTCGTTATATTCCTGACCTAGATACTAGCGATGTGAAACCTAGCGATGTGAAACAATAAGCGTGGGATGAATGGTTATTTGTTTGAGTCGGCGTAGTTACTTCTGCTTTTAAAAAAATCTCCATGCTCTCACCTAAAAGATAGAAAGTGTAGAAAGTACGGAGATTGGGATGTTAACTTTAACCTAGATTCCGCAGTTAGATCGCGATTTCTAGCACAAGCTCTTGATGCACCTAGTCAATTTAAAAAACTGCTGATCACCAATAAGGTGACCACGCATTTTTTAAATTCACTATGCACATCAATATATTGCACTATAAAGTCGAATCTAACTGCGGATTCTAGGTTTAACCCGTTACGGTAATGCTTACCTTCTCGTTATTTTGTTGCACGGATGTTATTTTTTTTCTTGCTCCCTGCTTTTTCTTTGGTGACTTTGTTGCGAACAATCTGCGTCTGAGTGACTTTGTTAGTGCGTGGTGCTCGGTGACCGCGTTGTTCGATATTTTTTAGTATTGTGTCCCGGCTTCCTACTCCGTAACCCGCTTGATTAATGCGATGAATACGGCCACCAATCAAGCGCTCGATGCTATCTAGGGAACGTTCTTCTTCACGGCTAACAAACGAGATTGCCTGACCTGTTGAGCCGGCGCGGCCTGTGCGGCCAACGCGGTGTACGTAGTCTTCTGCTAGGTAGGGTAAATTGTAATTTACAACGTACTCCAGTCCTTCAATGTCTAATCCGCGGGCGGCTACTTCAGTTGCGATGAGAACCTGAACTTTTGCTGATTTAAAGTCGGCTATGGCCCGGCGGCGTGAGCCCTGGCTTTTATCGCCGTGACATAGTGCAACTTCAATGCGCGCAGGTTTGAGTTTACGCATGAGTTCATCTGCCTGAGCCTTGGTGCTGGTAAAAACCAGTACCTTGAACCAGTTTTTCTCGTCAAGTAACTCCATAAACAAGTCTGCTTTGCGGCGTTCTTCTACTGGATAAACCACGTGTTCTACGGTTTCGGCGATGGCATTTTGTTTTGCTACGCTAACGACTTGATGACTAAAAAGAAGTTTGTTCGCTAGTTCTTTTACAGGTTGAGAAAGCGTGGCGGAAAAAAGTAGGGTTTGTCGTTTTTTGAGTGTTTTTTGTAATAAAGTGTGAACATCAGCGATAAAACCCATATCCAGCATTCTGTCGGCTTCATCTAAAACTACAAACTCAACATTTGAAAGCTTCACATTACCCTGTTCCATATGCTCAAGCAGACGACCTGGGGTGGATACTATTATGTCAGTCCCAGCTTTTAGTTTTTTCTCCTGGCCACTCATTTTAACGCCGCCATACAATGCGGTAACCGTTAATGGTAAAAACTGAGCGTAGCGCTTTACTGTTTCTGCTACCTGTTCTGCAAGTTCGCGTGTGGGCGTAAGTATCAGAGCGCGGGCGTTGCCGGGTAATGTCGGTTTTGGGCGGTCGTGCATTTGCTGCAAAATAGGCACAGCGAAGGCAGCGGTCTTTCCTGTGCCTGTTTGGGCACTGGCTAACAGGTCTTTACCGCGCCGCGCAGGGACAATGGCCCGCTCTTGAATAGGGGTCATTTGGCTGTAGCCACAGGCATCTAGGGCTTTTTGAATATCGGGTGCAAGGTCTAAAGATGAAAATATCATGGTGATTCCTCTGTATTCTTTGCTACAGACCAGCTACAGGCTAGCTACGCGCAAAATTTGAGCACGAATTATACAGTATTCCAGACTTCATGGTGAGACTGATTCCCGCTTCGCGGCGGAAAGTGCCCTGAAAGTGTGAAAAAAGGAGTGTGAAACAAGGAGTGTAAAAAAGGAGTGTAAAAAGGGAGCATAAAAAGGGACTGAATGGAAAGAGGGTGCTGCAAGTTTGGCGGCAGGGTTGAGGATGCAATGGATTGACCTCATCAAGTGTTATTTGGCATGCCTAAAGCATTGTTTAAGCGAAGCCAAGTATTGTGCTGTTTACTGTAACTGATTAGGGGCTACGCATGAAAAGAGTAAGTTTCGGTCTCATCCTTTCACTTTTATTGCTTCTTCCTCTTAGTTCTTTCGCGGCTGCTTGTGATCAGGTCTGGTTTCATGTTGCTGGTGTATCCAAGCACGTTGAAGTGTATAAGCCAACTGAGTTCACGCGCTACAAAAGACAAACTCACCCCGGGTTTGGTGTTGAATGCAAAAAGAAGCAATACACGCTTGCAGCGGGAGAGTTTACCAATAGTCTCGATCGCCCATTTCAGTACCTGACGGCCTCCACTGATATTGCCTCTTTTTATAACCTGAGACTCAAAGCCGGCATGTTAGTCGGTGAATATGGTCGTACCGAACGTGCTCCTTTACGTTTGATAGCACCTATTGCTTATCTTGATTATCAATATGACCAGGTTGGGATCAATTTTTTTGCTTTGCCTCCAGCGCAGGGCGTTAATGATTACGCCATATTTTATACTCAGTTTAAGATTCGTTTTTAATTTGCTATTCAATTTTCAACGGCCAATAAAAAAGGGCGTGGCTTTCTCAAGCCACGCCCTTTTTCTATTTCATATTAACGTGTAGTAAAGCTCCATTCTTCACTTGTTGATGATAGACCTTTACTATCGGTTGCCGTCACTCTCCAATAATAAGTGGTGCCATTCTTCAGGCCTGTTTCAGTCTGAGATACCGTTCCATCACCATTAGCAATTGGTATGTTAGTACCACAAGCAGACATGATTAAAGACAATGCAATCATCGCTGCAATTTGAATAAATCGCTGTCTACGTGAAGATGAGCCCATTAAGCCAAGTAACGCGAGACCCACACCAGCTCCGCCACCAAGACCTACAACTGTAGATGATTCCAGTTTTCCAGCAGCTGGTGCCACATTACAGTTTGAGAAATTAGCATTTAAACAGCGTTCCATCACATAAGTAACCGCATCACCGTCTGGGTCTGTCACTTCTCTCCAGTCAAAAATTGCAAGAGCTGGATTAAGACCTGTAGCGCCATTTGATGGTGAAAGTAAAACTGGTGCACCAGGTGGCTGGTTTCCTGTAATTGGTGCTGTTTCATCATCGGTAATAGTAAGTGTTGCGCTAGCGGTATCTAGCGATGAATTAGCTGAAATATTAGTTAGACTAATCATCACCGTTTCATCACCTTCTTGGCTTGTATCATCTAAAATAGTGATAACAAAACTTTGAGTCATTACACCATCTGTGAAGACTAATGAGCCGTTTTTAGCTAAGTAATCTGCATTAATCGCGGCACTACCATCAGCTATCTGATAATCGACAGAGACAGTACCATCAGATCCACCTACTCGATTTACAGCGATAGAAACATTGGTTCCATTTTCAGCTACTGTATAAGTTGGTTGGCTTAAAGTTAATGAGCCTGGTTGTGGCGCCAGATCATTATCGAGTATCACAATACTTGTGTTACTCACATTTAAGGTCGCACCATTAGTAGGATTCACTAATGAAACATTGATGTTTTCATCACCTTCATAGTTTGTATCATCCAAAATAAGTACGGTAAATGTCTGGCTGGTAACACCGTCAGCAAAATTCAACGCACCACTTGCTGCGGTATAATCATTACCTGCGGTTGCAGTTGCATTTGATGTTGAATACGCAACTGAGATCGCAGTATCACTTCCGCCGACACGATTAACAGTGATTATTTGGCTGACAACATTCTCAGCAACACTGTAACTTGTTGCACTAAAGGATAGTGACCCAACAATTGCCGCATCATCTTCTGTAACAGTTAAGCTTGCACTTGAAGTGCCTAACGTTGTTCCTGATGTTGGGTTACTTAAGGTAATTGTTAATGCTTCATTACCTTCGTAATTAACATCATCAATAATAGCAATTAGGAAAGTTTGACTAGTAACGCCATCGGCAAAGTTTAATGTGCCACTTGCTGAAGTATAATCACTACCCGCAGTTGCAGTACCGTTTGATGTTGCATAATCAACAGTTACTGCGCCATTACTTCCGCCTACGCGATTAACAGTGATTGTTTGGCTCACACCATTTTCAGCAACGCTATAATTTGTGGCACTTAAGGTAAGTGAACCAGGAACCGGCGCATCATTTTCAGTAATTGTCAAACTTGCGCTAGAAGTACTAATTAAAACCCCGCTTGTAGGATTACTAAGAGTCAAGGTTAATGCCTCGTCTCCTTCATAGCTTGTATCGTCCAAAATTGGTAAGGAAAAAGTTTGGCTGATAACGCCGTCAGCAAAATTCAACGTTCCGGTAGTTGCAGAATAATCACTGCCCGCGGTTGCTGTTCCGTCTGATGTTGTATAGTTTACTGAAATCGCAGTATCACTTCCGCCTACACGATTAACAGTGATTATTTTGCTCATACCATCTTCAGCAACAGCGTAAGTTGATGCACTTAAAGTCAGTGAGCCAACAACTGCAACATCATCTTCAGTGATAGTTAAGCCGGCATTTGAAGTGTTAACCGTTACACCCGATGTAGCATTGCTTAGGGTGATTGTTAATGTTTCGTCCCCTTCGTAATTACTGTCGTTTAGTATGGTAATGGTAAAGGTTTGACTAGTAACCCCATCCGCAAAGTTTAATGTACCAGTTGCTGAAGTATAATCACTACCCGCAGTTGCAGTTCCATTAGATGTTGCGTAATCAATAGAGATAGCAGTATCAGATCCGCCAGTACGATTAACTGTAATGGTTTTACTTCCACCATTTTCAGCGATGCTGTAGCTAGACGCATCTAAACCAAGTGAGCCAACAATTGCTGCATCATTTTCAGTGATAGACAATACAGCAGTTGACGTAGTGATTGTCACGCCAGTTGTTGGATTGCTCAGTGTAATATTCAGGTCTTCGTTACCTTCGTAAACACTGTTGTCCAATATCGTGATAGAGAACGTTTTACTGGTATCGCCCTGGGCGAAATTCAGAGTGCCAGACGCTGCTGTGTAATCACTGCCAGCAAGCGCTGTTCCGTCTGAAGTTGTATAGTTTACTGAAATTGCAGTATCACTTCCGCCTACACGATTAACAGTGATTATTTTGCTTCCACCGTCTTCAGCAACAGCGTAAGTTGACGCACTTAAAGTCAGTGAGCCAACAACTGCAACATCATCTTCAGTGATAGATAAGCTGGCACTTGAAGTGTTAACCGCTACACCCGATGTAGCATTACTCAGGGTGATTGTTAATGTTTCGTCCCCTTCGTAATTACTGTCGTTTAGTATAGCAATGGTAAAGGTTTGACTAGTAACGCCATGCGCAAAGTTTAAGGTGCCGCTTGCCGCAGTATAATCACTACCCGCAGTTGCTATTCCATTAGATGTTGCGTAATCAATAGAGATAGCAGTATCAGATCCGCCAGTACGATTAACTGTAATGGTTTTACTTCCACCATTTTCAGCGATGCTGTAGCTAGACGCATCTAAACCAAGTGAGCCAACAATTGCTGCATCATTTTCAATGATAGATAACACAGCAGTTGACGTATTGATTATCACACCAGTTGTTGGATTGCTCAGTGTAATATTTAGATCTTCGTTACCTTCGTAAACACTGTTGTCCAATATCGTGATAGAGAACGTTTTACTGGTATCACCATGAGCGAAACTCAGAGTGCCAGACGTTGCAGTGTAATCACTGCCAGCAAGCGCAGTTCCATTCGATGTTGCATAGTCTACAGAAATCGCAGTATCACTGCCGCCTACGCGGTTTACCGTAATAACTTTGATGCCTGCATTTTCTGAAACACTATAAGTAGATGCGCTGAGTGTTAATGAACCAACAACAGCGGTGTCATTGTCGTTAATAGTAACTGCTATTGAACCACCAGTAATCGAAGCATAGCCAGTTGCGCCGCTTAAGTTCAGTGTGAAAGTTTCACTTTCTTCATAGATTGAATCATCTATTGGGCTAACAGTGAATGTTTGGCTAGTTACGCCATCAGCAAATGTTAACGTACCGCTAACAGCTGTAAAGTCGCTTCCGCTAGACGCCGTTCCGTTTGATGCTGCGTAATTAACAGTTACTATTCCTGCTGAACCTGACGTTCTGTTAACAGTAATTGTCGTTGCAGAGTCACTTTCATTTAAAGTTAAAGTAGAAACGCTGAAGCCGAGCGTACCTGACGAGGCAACGGTTATTGTAAATATTTGCTCATCAACGATTGCGCTGTCTTGTGCATCTATTGCACGCGCAGTAAATGTGTAAGTGCCAGCAGTCGGAACGTTTGACCAATTAAATTCACCGGTAGCTGCATTAAATGCTATACCAGTTTGTAGGCCACTCACTTCCAGTGTCGGAGCCACGCCATTTGCATCGGTCGCACTAATAGTGAAGTTAACACTAGCGCCTACATTAATTGACACATTGCTGATTGTTGCTAATACAGGTGCGATGTTATTTACCGTCACGTTTAGGATATCAGATCCGCTTGCTAGCAGGTCGTCACTTGCCGTCATCTGAAAAGTTAGTACACCGGCAGCAAGTGGTGCGGTAAAATTTGCAGCAGTTGTAGTGGCGTTATTCAACGTTACGGTAGTACCCGAAGTTTGAGTCCAGGCATATGAATTTATATTGCCAGCCGAGCCGCTAGCTGCACCATTTAGGTTTACAGTAGCGCCAGGGTTAACCGTTTGATCTAGACCAACATCAACCGTTAATGAACCAGCAACCGTAATTATTACTGAGTCAGTTGCTGTTGCACCGTTTGTATCAGTCACTGTTAAGTCGAAAACTAAAGTGCCAGCGGTAGAAGGTGCAGTAAACGTTGGTGTTTTAGTTGCGCCATTAGTTAGGGTAACTGCTGTTCCTGAAGTTTGGTTCCAGGCATAAGACACAATACTACCAACTACGGCTGTACTTGCTGCACCAGTTAAAGATACTGTGTTATTTGTAGAAACGACCTGATCAACACCTGCGTTAGCAGTCGGTGCTGGATTAACGATTACGATGACGCTATCTGACGCAGTGTAAGTACTATTGTCAGTGGTTGTTAATTGAAAGGATAGTGCACCTGCTGTACTTGGCGCTGTAAAAGTTGGTGTCGCGGTGTTAGCGTTAGTTAATGTTACGGTTGTACCG
>JAOTSL010000086.1 GCA_029864945.1 Gammaproteobacteria bacterium | reverse complement strand
AGAAGCGGCTAAATTTATCCACGAAAACTAAATTCATGGGTATTTTTCCTACTTTTCATTCATTGGTGTCTCTCTCACTCTGGATACTACTATTAGCTAAAAATTGACTGAAAATCATAATATGTTCCTGAAAATCAAATGCTTACACGTTATTTTGACTATATCTCTATATAGAGAAAATACCTTAAATAGTGATCTCAACACACGGTATTTATAAAATAAATATAATCAGGTGTTCTTTTTGCAAGTTGCTTTCTATTACTAAAATTACAGATGAAAGTTGCTATTAACTTGTTGGGGCATTCAGGCCAACTGTCAAAGAGCTTCGGTGAATTAGCGGTACAAGCTGTACTTCCCCACACTCGAACAAATTAGTTGTGACCTATATTATTTGTAATCAATAAAGTTATTTACGTGAATGATCGATAAATCTGTAAATACATGTGGTTGGAGGCAAAATGCCAATAAAGGCGATTGATGTTGCAACAAGAGTAAAAGATCTCGCGTCACTTCCTGACGTGTGCATCAAGATAAATCAGCTTGCGGATAACCCAAAAAGTACAACATACGACATCAAGGAAATGATAGAAACTGACGCTGCTTTAACCGCAAGAGTGTTACGAATAGCAAATAGCACTTTTTTTAATTATGGAAAAAAAGTCGATGACTTAAATCGGGCAATAATGTTAATAGGAACAGAGGGGCTCAGAGATATCGTATGGGCCACAAGTTCTATCAGCAGTTTTGCTAGGTTAACTAATAAATTTGTTGATATGGATACATTCTGGCGCCATAGCTTATACACGGCAACCGTAGCACGTCTACTTGCCGAAAAATGTCGTGTTATTAACAAAGATAGATTGTTTCTCTGTGGTTTATTGCATGACGTCGGACATTTGGCTCTTTATCAGGTGATGCCGGAAGAAATGGACGTGGTTTTTCTCATGTCAGAAGCAAATGGTGAGCAGCTATACATTTCAGAAAAACATATTCTTGGTTTTACACACGCTACCGTCAGTTATGCCTTGTTGCGCCTGTGGTGCTTGCCAGTGAGTATATGTCAGTCTGTCGCATACCATCACCAGCCAGTAAAATGCCGGGATTATCGATTGGATGCAGCAATTGTTCATTTAGCTGATGCGGTTGCGAACCGAGCAGGGCGTGTTGGCCATAAACTTGAATACAACGAATATATAGATCCAAATGTCTGGAAAGTGACGGGGTTATCAGAAAAGATAGTCGACTCAATAATTCAAGTGGCCGATGAACAGTATAGGGATGCGCTCTCGTTGTATTTATCCCCGATAAGTGTGGCCGCATAGACTGTAATAAGAAAATACCTATTCTTCGTAAGGTCAATGCTTGACGAAATTTGTTATCTCTCTAGAGAAAAAGCATGTTATTGTTAAAAAGATCAGCAAATACGCAAAAAAACGCATGAGAAAAAAGTAAATTGGACGCTATAAATTTAAAGTAGAACTCGCAAATGGGGCTAATAAGTGCCTATTCAGGTTAAGTTTTACAGTTAGTGATCCAAGGTAGGTGGTCTCAATATAGACTAAACTTGAGATCAACAGAACATTAGTTGTATGTCCAGAGATAATATAGGAAAACTTTGTGGATAGACGAACACTATTAAAAGGGATATTTTTGGGTTCCGCCGTTGCAGGGGTTACCCCGTCGATATCCTTGGCTGCGCCCGGTAAAGAAGGTCATGCCGAAGAAGTGAAAGATTATCTTAGCAAGATAAAAAATTACGATACTCACTTTGCTGACGATATTGTACTCACTGGCAAACAACACAAAATTTTGCTTTCTAGCGTCAAACGCATAGAACGGCTACGACGCTGGGTTGGTTATGCTAATTTCAGCCTGGTTAGTTTGATTCTGCGCTTAAATTCGCCAGAAACTATTCAGCTATTGGTGACTTTACAAAAGAAGAAATAGATTTTCTCGATGAAATTTTTTACACCAATGCTGGAGATTACGGTTTTTTCGGTGAAAAAGTCACAACTAAATTGACTGACGGTATCCGAAAAAGAGACACAATTAAGGTGCCTCATACTGGGCACTATGTATTTCGTGGTGACTCATTACGTTTATATGAAAAAATACGTCGTGATGTTGGTAAATCAATCATTCTGACATCGGGTGTCCGCGGTGTTGTAAAACAAATGTATCTTTTTCTATCTAAGGCTGTTCGTTCAAAGGGTAATCTATCGATGGCCTCTCGATCACTTGCACCTCCTGGGCATTCGTTTCATGGGGCAGGAGATTTTGATGTGGGAAAAGTAGGGTACGGGTATCGAAATTTCCGTTTGGATTTTGCTGAAACTTCGGAATTTAAACGACTCGAAGACTTAGGTTACATCCGTATTCGCTACCATGAAAAAAATCCATTCGGTGTTCGATTTGAGCCGTGGCACATAAAAGTTACTTGATTCATGCTTTATTGATTCTAATTTTCTTATTTTCCGGTTAGTAATTTTGCTTCTGCTTGCTTTGATCCTTCGGGGTTGGTGTAAAAGACCAGTACATCTCCTGCTTCAATAACTGAATTTGGCTCAGGCTTTTGGCGGCAAATGCCATCATGGCGCAATGCAGTTACCACCACATTTATTTTTTCCAACTCCAGATCTTCAATTTGTTTTCCAATACAAAAAGCACCTTCAGGAATAATATAGCTGTGTAATCCTTGCCGGCTGGAGTCTGGTTCGCTTAAAGCTATTGATGATTGTCCATGAAAAAACTCGTGGAGCGATTGATACCTGGATTCTCGAATGTCTTTAACTATTTTAGTCACTTTGTGGGCGGGTACTTCTAGTAACATTAAAAGATGAGTCGATAGTGTTAAACTGGCTTCCAGTGTTTCAGGTACAACTTCTGTCGCTCCCGCATTTTGTAACTCAGTTAAATGTGAATCATCACGCGTTCGAACAAGAATAGGGATATCCGGTCGTAACATCTTTGTTTGTTGAATAATAAGCGTGGCCGCCTGGAAGTCGTCATAACTGATTACCAGAACACGTGCTTTTAAAATGTTGGCAGCCTCCAGTATTTTTCGGTGAGTCGAGTCACCATAAAAAACGTGTTCACCAGCATCATGTGCTTCTTTCACAATAACAGGATCCAGGTCTATAGCGACATAATCTGTATTTTCCTGCTTGAGAAGTCTTCCAATATTTTGACCAATCCTCCCATAACCGCAAATGATAACATGGTCTTCAATCGCGCGTGTTTCCTGGTGAATGGTATTAATGTTTTCTATTCGAGAGCGTATGTATGAGTGAGCAAACCAATGCTTGGCAAAATACCCATTGTGTTTAATAATAAATGGACTGACGACCATGCTTAATATGACCGAGGCTAAAATAATCTGGGATAATTCTTCACTGAGAATACCATTATTAAAAGCAATCGCTAGTAAGGCAAAACCAAATTCACCACCTTGTGCCAGAGACAAAGCTGTTCTTGATGTAACGCCTTTTTCAACCCCTGCGTAATGCCCAATTGCCATAATAATTAGAATCTTTAAAACGATAATACCAACAACAGTGCAAATAACCCACGGTAAAAGCAATATAAGAGAGTTTAGGTTTAACAGCATACCGATAGTGATAAAAAACAGCCCTAGCAATACGTCTCTGAATGGGCGAATGTCAATTTCCACCTGATGTTTAAACTCGCTTTCTGCCATCATCATACCGGCGATAAAAGCACCCAACGCTAACGATAAGCCTGCCATATCTGTTATCCAGGCAGCTGCGACAGAAAACAACAAAATAGTAAGTGTAAAAAGTTCAGAGGAATGTAATTTCGCAATTTGCTGAAACATTGGTCGCAAAAGCCAGTGCCCTATGGCTAGCATAATACCGATAACAAAAATGCCTTTGATTACAGCAAAA
Organism: Gammaproteobacteria bacterium; assembly: GCA_029864945.1. GTDB lineage: Bacteria > Pseudomonadota > Gammaproteobacteria > S012-40 > S012-40 > CALZJE01. Next base: position 6,541 of record JAOTSL010000086.1, on the reverse strand, counting down.
GCAAGTTCAACTGCCACGCTTCCATTAGAATCAACATTTAGCGCAGGAATAATAATTAAAAAAGGGATGACTGCGAGATCTTGGAAAATTAAAATGGCAAGTGAAAGTCGTCCGTGACGAGAGTGGATCTCCATTTGCTCGTTTAATTGTTTAATGACAATGGCTGTTGAAGAAAGAGCTATAACGCCACCGATGATAAAAGCCGCTGATAGCGATTCGCCTATTGCAATAAAAATAAGCGAAACGGCAAGTGTTGTTATGCTTACCTGTGCAGCGCCAATACCAAATACTTCTTTGCGCATAGCGACTAATTTGGGAAAAGAAAATTCAAGGCCTACGGTAAACATGAGAAAAACGACCCCGAATTCTGCTAAAAAACGCGTATTTTCGGTATCAGAAACCCAGCCCCAGCTATGAGGCCCGACTAGTACGCCAACTAGGAGATAAGCAAGAACAGGTGGAAGATGGAATCGGCGAAACAGTGCGACACTTATTACTGAAATCGACAGTAAAATAACGATTTCTAGTAAAATTGAATGCTGCATAGTTTTAATAAATTCCTGTAAATTGGGAAGCGCCAGTAAAGACTGGTTATCGACATCAGTGTAAAATAAATTGAGTGTTATAATACCAAACATGCAAGACAATACAGCGACAAATTTTAAAAACTCGATAAATGCCCGTGCATATCACTGCTTACTTCTGGAATCTCCACAAGAAAAAGTAGCGCAATCCCTAAAACTACGGGAAGAATGGACAAACGGTTTGCTAAGCGTTGAACGTGACCTTGAAATTATCGATAACTGTGATGCCGGCTGGCCGGAAAAACCTGAATTAGTCGCCTTTAATAGACTGCCTAAGCGTACCGTTGGTAGTCTGAAAGGTCATGCCTCTATGATGCATTCATTTGCGCATATTGAGTTTAATGCAATTAATATTGCGTGGGACGCTGTTTATCGCTTCCCTGATATGCCTGAGGAGTATTATGATGACTGGTCGCGCATTGCACAGGAAGAGGCGTATCACTTTACATTAATTAATGATTACCTCAAAAGTCTAGATTATGAGTATGGTAGTTTTGATGCTCATAAAGGTCTGTGGGAAATGGTTGAGGAAACACGCTATGATGTACTGGTACGAATGGCACTGGTACCGCGAGTACTTGAAGCCAGGGGATTAGATGTAACGCCGAATATTATTCAAAAATTCAAACATCACGGTCATCATGAAGCTGCTGAAATATTGTCCATTATATACAGAGATGAAATAGGTCACGTAGAAGTTGGCACCCGCTGGTTTAATTATATGTGTAATAAAAGGGAAATAGATGCCCATCAAACCTTTGTAGACTTGATTGAACGGTACGCAGTGGATAAAATCAGACAGCCCTTTAACGAAGTTGCACGAATGAAAGCCGGTTTTAGTGCAAGAGAAATGGAATACCTAAATCAATGTTCAAAATAACACAGATATTTCTTGCTTTACTTTTAGGGATGAACCTTTTTTCCTGTAGCGTAATTGATAGAAAGAATACTGCTGAACTCCAAAAACATGAAAATACTGACAAGTTAAAATTTGCCGGTGACATGCTTTCTTTCTCTGAAAAAATTGGTGACGAATCCGAAACAAATTCTCGAATGATTGTAACAGAAGGTTATTTGCGAATTGATGATGGCCCTAAGTCTGTAGATTTTGTATTGTTTGATCGGGCAAATAAAGTCATTTACAACGTTATCGCTGAAGAAAAAAGCATCATGGTAATTGATTCTCAAGATGAAGCACACCTTTTGAAACTGAAATCTGATTTTCCAATTCTCTGGAATGTAGAATCTCAAACCAGTCACGCGTTAGTAAAAAACGATGACCAAAATTCGGCAAGTGCAACACATTACAGTCTCAAACTTAATCAAAAAGAATGTTATAACCTTGTGGCGTTAGATCAAGGGATGGATAAACCATTGGCAGCTTTACGTGAGTTTAGACAGGCTTTGGCAAATCAATTAATGAGTCAATATAAGCGGCAGCAAGGCCAGGAGTGTTATGAAGCTGTTAATGTTTTCACGCCACTCAATCATTTACATCAAGGTTTCCCTATTCGAGAGTGGAGCATTTACGGTTATCAGCGCTTTTTAGTAGATTATCGAAAAATGATTATATTTCCGAAGCGCCTGTTTATGTTGCCTGAAGGGTATTCTCAAATTAAGATTTGAAGTTTTATGCACATTTAAAGTGCACTTAGGCGCCCTTAAGTTACTTCTAGATAATCTATTATCAATTGTAAAGTTCGATTCCCTCTGAATTCATTAACATCAAGTTTGTATGCTGCTTGTATTGATGATCCGACGTCAAATGGAATTTCCGCATCTTGTGGATCAATTGCATTGAAAGCAATTGCTTCCAGTTTTAAGTTTGAATTGGCCGGTTGTAATTGAAGTTTTAAATGCTTTTCTCCCACAACTCGACGTTGAGTTACCGAAAATATTCCATCAAAAATCGGCTCAGGAAATGCCTGCCCCCAGGGCTCGGCATTTTTAAGTAGTTCCGCCATTGAAAGTGTCAGTTCATTATCTTTTAGCTCGCCATCACTTAAGATAACCTGCTCCAGATACTCTGGTTTTATTTTCAGTGATACTTCTGCATCAAAGCTTGATTGAAATATGCGAAAAGCATTTTCGGAAATGGATAATCCAGCAGCCATGGCGTGGCCACCAAATTTTGTAATTAAGCCGGGATTATTTGTCGCAACACTGTCTAAAATATCACGTATATGAATACCCGGTATTGACCTTGCCGAGCCTTTAATTTCACCGTTATCGCCTTTAGCGAAAATTATAACCGGACGGTGTAGTTTGTCTTTGATGCGGGACGCAAGAATGCCAATAACGCCCTGATGCCAGCTTTCGTCATAAAGACACATACCCATGGGAAGTTCGTTCTCATCGAAATTCAGTTGGGCAAGAGTCTCAAGTGCACCAAGTTGCATCTGTGACTCAATTTCTTTTCGTTCGCTGTTCAACGCATCAAGTTGCGATGCCAGCATTCGAGCTTGTTGTAAATTGTCAGACAGTAAACAGTTAATACCGATAGCCATATCTTCCAGTCGACCAGCGGCATTTAAACGTGGCCCTAAAGAAAAGCCAAAGTCTGTTGCAACTAATGATCTTTCATTTCGACCTGATATCTCAATAAGTGCTTTAATGCCAGGGCAGGCTTCACCGACTCTGACACGTTTCAATCCCTGATTTACCAAAATACGGTTATTTAAGTCTAGCGGCACTACATCGGCAACTGTGCCGAGTGCGACAATGTCTAGTACACTACTCAAGTTGGGCTGGGGTATGTTCCGTTCCTGAAACCAGTTTCTTTCTCTTAATTTATTTCGTAATGCAAGCATGACATAAAATATGACACCAACACCTGCCAGGTTTTTACTTGGAAAAATATCACCTGGCTGATTAGGGTTCACAATGGCGTGAGCATTAGGCAGCGTATTGCCCGCAAGATGATGATCGGTAACTAGTACCTCTATATTTGCCTCCAGCGCGGCAGCAACACCATCAACGCTTGAAATACCGTTATCAACAGTAACGATTAAATCTGGTGAATACTTTTCATTTGCAGCCTTTACGATTTCAGGCGTTAAGCCGTAACCGTATTTAAATCGGTCAGGTACCAAAAAGTCGACATAACTTGCGCCAAGCATACGTAAACATTTTACAGCTACGGTTGTGCTAGTAGCACCATCGGCGTCAAAGTCACCAATAATAACGATGTGTGATTGATCGCATAAGTGTTTGTATAGAAGATTTGTTGCGTCATCTATTCCCTTTAACGAGTGGTATGGACGGAGTTTGCTGAGTGATTTTTCTATCTCTGAAAAATCAGATACGCTACGATTTTGATAAATTTTTTGAAGCAGAGGCGGGATTGTTGGAGGAAAATTTGTAGCTTTTTCGTCGTTATTTTCTCTTCGTCTAATGGATTTTTCTGAATGCTTTAATGTCACAGGGACTCCAAAAAAAGAAACCGGGTACATATGAGTGTACCCGGTTCACAATATCTAATAATTCAAATAAATATACTTCTAGATGAATACAATTACATGTCGTATTTATTTATCGGTATTCTTACGAAAAGTTCTCTTTTTTGGTGGTTTATCACCGTCTTTGGGCTTAGATCTCCTCGGCGCCATGGTACTTGCACCTGATTTTGGTCTCGCTTTTTCACTTGTCCCGCTTTGTTCAGTATTGTCGCTCTTTTTATATTGGCGAATCTCGAGTTTTTGACCAGCTACACGGGTTTTTTTCAAATCATTAAGTACAGATGATGGCACTTCATCTGGTAAGTCTACTGTACTAAAATCATCGTAAATATTGATGTCGCCAATATAACAACTATCCAAATCACCTTCGTTAGCAATCGCACCAACCAGGTTGCCCGGTTTTACGTTGTGCGTATGACCAACATCAACTCGATAGCGTTTCATTGTGATGGTAGGATAATCCCTTAATGGGTTTGCATTTTCATCAAGGTCTTTTATATTGCGTTTATGTTTAAGCTCAGAGCCTTGACGTTTTTGCTTTTGTGAATCTCTGTCACTAGAACCACGTTCTCTATTACGGTCACGTCCTCTGTCACTTCCCTCACTGCGTCGTGATTCACTGGGTTGTCTTTGAGGGCGTTCAGTTAATAATAACGGGTCGTCGCCCTGTGCTAAAAGAGCGAGTGCAGCGGCTATTTCAAGCGGTTCAACGGTTTGTTCCTGCATAACTTCTGTCATTAATTGATAGAAAAATTCCAGGTTCTCTGCCGCTAATGCATCAACGACTTTTTGTTTAAATCGACCTACACGAATTTTATTTATGTCAGAAGCCGTTGGTAATTGCATTGGCTCAATTTTTTGTTTCGTCGCTTTTTCTATTGCGGTTAACTGACGTTGCTCACGTGGTGCGATAAAAAGAATGGCATCACCTTTACGACCGGCACGTCCTGTTCTACCAATTCGGTGAACATATGATTCAGTATCGTAGGGTATGTCGTAATTCACAACATGACTGATACGCTCAACATCCAGGCCTCGTGCTACAACATCTGTCGCGATCAAAACGTCCAGTTTGCCATTTCGTAAACGCTCGACAATTTTTTCTCTACTGTTTTGTGCAATATCACCATTTAATGCTTCACACGCATGGCCACGAGCAGAAAGGCGTTCAGCAAGATCAACGGTTGCTGTTTTTGTACGAACAAAAATGATCATCCCGTCAAATGTTTCCATTTCCATAATTCGGGTAAGGGCATCAAGCTTATGCATGCCGCTTACCTTCCAATAACGCTGGCGAATATTGCTGGCGGTACTGGTTTTAGACTGGATCTTGATTTCTTCAGGACTGTTTAAATACTTTTGCGCCACTTTTTTAATGACAGGAGGCATGGTTGCAGAAAACAATGCAATTTGTCGAGTTTTGGGCGTGTGGCCCAAAATCCATTCAACATCATCTATAAAGCCCATACGCAACATTTCATCAGCTTCATCAAGCACCAATGTTTTTAAGCCATCAAGCTTAAGGGTGCCCTTAGTGATATGGTCCATTACACGGCCAGGTGTGCCGACTACAACATGGGCACCGTGCTTTAGTTGGCGTAACTGGTTGCCATATGCTTGGCCGCCGTAAATAGGGAGCACATGAAAATTCTTCATGTGACGCGCATATTGCTGAAATGCTTCGGCTACCTGAATAGCGAGTTCCCGTGTAGGTGCCAGTACAAGCACCTGTGGGTCTTTTTGCTTAAGGTCTATACGAGATAAAAGAGGCAATGCAAAAGCGGCTGTTTTACCTGTGCCGGTTTGCGCCTGGCCAATTAAGTCACGGCCTTCAATTAAATGGGGAATGCACTCGGCCTGAATAGGTGATGGTGCTTCATAACCGGCGTCTGTTACGGCTTTTAAAACGGCGGGTGATAGATTTAGAGAGTCAAAAGTATTGGTCATAGTTTGGGGTATTTTATTTACGTTGGTCAAAGTGAAAAAACTGATTTGAATGCGTGAACCCGACCTTTTATGGTCAAAAAACGTACATACATGCGCTAAAAGAACGGATTATACGCAGGTTATGCAATACTACCTAATAAAACAATTATTTAGTATTGAACTTTAACAAATATTCCAAATAAACAGTAGATAGGCATTATATTTAGATTGGTTCTATATTATGCATTTAGGATAAGCAAAATCTTTGACTTGCCACATGAGTCTTTTGTCGTGAAACTCAGTTGGTGAAGCACAGAAATGAAAGTGGTAAAGCAGTTAAACGATGTAGAGGAGGTAACGAAAAGGTACGGGATACCTGACAGCTTAGCTTTATCGTTAAGGCCCCTCATCGCCCATGTGGAAAGATATGGTGGCAGTCGGAAATTGCATCTAAATAGGCTAGGAGCCTGTCCGAGAATGGAAACCGTAGCGAAGAAAAGTTATTTTAGAGCAGATTTTTCGTTCATTTGAGGCGAATAGTCATTCTATTCAACGAAAATGAACGGAAAATAT
>JAOTSL010000004.1 GCA_029864945.1 Gammaproteobacteria bacterium | reverse complement strand
TTTTCCCGATATCGCTATTATGAGTGAAAGGTTCTGTTGTTATATGAGAGGCGCACGTTTTTTAGTCGGCGCGTTGAAATATATTCTAACGAGTAAATACGAAACGGTGTCGAATAAATACTATGATTGAAAATCGAGACCTAAAACAAGCAAATATTCTCGTAGTGGATGATGAGCCGATTAACTTGATCTTGATGCAAGAATATTTTGAGGATGAAGGCTTTGTAAATGTGACGTATATGAGGGACTCGGTGATGGGGTTCGAATTCTATAAGTCACAAGATGTCGATATGCTTTTGCTTGATTTAAAAATGCCCGATATTGATGGCTTTGAATTCATGAAAAAAATGCAGGGATTAGATAAGCCCCGCCCACCAGTATTAGTTTTAACCGCCTCGGCGGACAATAAAACTCGCGATAGAGTGTTAAAAGCCGATGCTCAAGGTGTTATTAGTAAGCCATTTAACTTTGATGTGGTTTTATTGATGGTTGAAAAGTTGATTCCCGCCTATTGGGCCAGCGGCATTTCTTAGTCTTTCGGTGTACGTCAGCCAAATTCATTTCGCCGGTCATAAAAATACGTTAAAATTCCGGCATCGTAATTATTGTGACTTTTCATCAAATGACAAATGCTTTCATAAACCGTAGAAAATCAGTGTCCGTTAAAGTGGGTAACGTAATTGTGGGTGGAGATGCTCCGGTCGTTGTTCAGTCTATGACCAATACGGACACGGCAAATGCCATTGAAACGGCAATACAAGTCTCTCAACTGGCGAAAGCAGGCTCAGAACTGGTTCGCATTACGGTTAATTCAGAAGAAGCCGCAAAAGAAGTTGCCTCCATCCGTGAGCAACTGGATAAAATGAATTGTGATGTGCCATTAGTGGGTGATTTCCACTTTAATGGCCATAAATTATTGGAAAAATACCCTGATTGCGCCCAGGCTCTTGCCAAATATCGTATTAACCCGGGTAACGTGGGTAAAGGTAAAAAGCGCGATTCTCAATTTGCCACCATGATTGAGTTGGCCTGCAAATATGACAAACCTGTAAGAATCGGCGTTAACTGGGGAAGTTTAGACCAGGCAATTATGGCTCGTCTTATGGATGAAAACAGTAAGTTATCTGCGCCTAAAGAATCTACTGAAATCATGCATGAAGCATTGATTACCTCTGCATTAGAAAGCGCTGCAAAAGCAGAGGAAATTGGCCTTGGGCGGGATAAAATTATACTCTCGTGCAAAATGAGTATGGTTCAAGATCTTATCTCGGTTTACCAGGATTTGGCTAGCCGCTGCGATTATGCTTTGCACCTTGGTTTAACCGAAGCGGGTATGGGCTCCAAGGGCATTGTTGCATCAACAGCGGCTTTGGCGGTTTTATTACAGCAAGGTATTGGCGATACCATTCGCATTTCTCTAACACCTGAACCACATGGTGATAGAACGAAAGAAGTTATTGTCGCTCAAGAAATTCTGCAAACCATGGGGTTTCGTTCATTCACACCCCAGGTTATTGCTTGCCCCGGCTGTGGTCGAACATCAAGCACCTACTTTCAGCAACTCGCACAAGACATTCAGCAATATTTACGTGATCAAATGCCGGTGTGGAGTGAACAGTACAAAGGTGTTGAAGAAATGAATGTGGCCGTAATGGGTTGCGTGGTAAATGGTCCGGGTGAAAGTAAGCATGCAAATATAGGCATTAGTTTACCAGGCACAGGCGAAAAGCCTGTGGCACCGGTGTATGTTGATGGCGAAAAAACGGTAACGTTAAAAGGCGATCATATTGCAGAAGAGTTTCAGCAAATTGTAAAATCTTATGTTGAAACAAAATACATTTGATATAAATACTAGTCGTTACCCATTTGTGGAAAGGTTATTCCTGTAATAGCTTTTCCACAATAGACAGCATTTCAATAAGGCTGAAGGGTTTTTTAAGAAATATATCAACGTTTACTCTTTTCCCCATAAATTTAATAAAGTCTTGCCCGTGTTCGGCTTCAACGTCACTTCCACCACCACTGACTAGCACTATTTTTAGTGAAGGAAAATCTTCCTGGCATTTGAGAATGAATTCAATGCCGTTCATTATTGGCATAAATAAATCGGTGGTTACGAGATCATAGTGATTTTTATTGATTAAATCCCAAGCTTCTTGACCGTTAATCGCAGAGTCAACTTGATAGCCTTCATCTTCGAAAACCATAACATGTGTTTCTCTGAGCATGTCGTCGTCATCGACAACAAGAATTCTTTTTTGCGTGTTAGTCATTATGGTTCCGTTCATTTATTATTTTCATTGTGTGGATAATGGGTAGTTCTAATACAAAACAGGTGTTGCGGGATGCTTTGTCAACATAAAACTGGCCGTTGTGAGTTGCTATAATATCTCTTGAAATACTCAGCCCAAGCCCTGTTCCTTTACCGATATCTTTGGTGGTAAACATTGGTTCAAATATTTTTTCAATTACATCCTCCGAAATGCCTGGGCCGCTATCTGTAACAGATAATCGTATTCTGCTTGAAATTTTATACATGTCAATTTTTATCCATTTATTTTGCATCTCATGGATTGCATCATAAGCATTGTTGACCAAGTTGATAAGAACTTGAGAAACTTGCAAACGCTGGCATTGAATGACCAAGTTTTCTGAAATCTCATGGTACTTCACTTCAAATTTGACATTGTTTACTCTGAAACGTTCTTCCGTCATGTTGAGAGTATCTTGCACAAGGTCGGTGAGCCGAGTGTCGCGAAAATCTTCGTCGGTAGAGTCACGTGATACTTTTCTCAAGCTATCAATTATTTCTGAAATTTTGTTAACGCTGGTGGTGATTTTTTGCATTGAATTATCTACGTCTTCAAAAGACATATTGTTTTTTATCTGACGTTGTACTCTTTGTGCAATTAGGTTGATTGCCTGTATTGGGCTATTTATTTCATGAGCCATGCCTGATGCCATTTCACCCAGTGAAGCCATTTTATTTGCATGGTGAACATGTCCCTGGCTTATGATAAGTTCTCTTTCTTTGTCTTCCAGTTGATGACGCATATCATCAAATGAACGAGCGAGTTCACCGATTTCGTCGTTTGAATCAATGGGCAAATTTTTAATTTTTCGCCCTTTTGCCAGGTCATCTGATGCGATTGATATGAGTTGCAATGGCCGCATCAGTCTCGATGCTAGAATGGCGGAAACAATGAGACTTATAATGACAAGAAGAGCCATAATCATAAAGCTTTCGTTTCTGAGGTGATAATAACCTGATTGAAGGTTTTGACGAGATGTGGCTAACATTACCGCAAAAAAGCGATTATCTTGTGACGGATCAAAATGAGCTTTTACAACATGAACTACATCGCCATTAGATTCCATACTGTACTCGGTATCGCGCAAGTCGTGGCTTTTATGTAAATTAAAATCAGGATAGATCTTCTGAATTGTATTATCGTTTTCAAAATCGAAACCAAATGTCATAGATTTGTCTGGATGTGCCAGAAAGTATCCTTGTTCATTTGTTACATAAGGTGTTAATTCACGGGGTGTGTTTTTTAGCAGTTTATTAAATATTTCACCAAACGCCATATTAATAACGAGAATGCCAAATAATCTCTCATTGAAATAAACAGGTGTAGCGGCGCGAATCACCGGCGTATGAGGTTCTGAAACTTCACCAAACTCTCTGTTTAGCGTAATATCTGATAGGTAAACTTCACCGGGGTTTATTTTGCTGGCATTTTTGAAATATTGAGTGTCACCTTTACGTTGAAGATCCTTATCTTGAATAGTCCTAATCAAATTACCTTTGCGGTCAACACGAATGATCTCTTTCCCATTATCTGCAACACCTATATAACGTATTTGAAGATAGTGGGGTTTTGCTCTAATAAGCTCGGAAAATATCGTTGCCAGACGATCTCGCCATTCTGATAGGTGTGAGCTATCTAAAGGGTCGATGTCGTTATTGTTGATGGCACGTGGAATGCCCATAATGGGAGGTGTTCCAACAAGATATTGCGCATCGTCGCTGAAATTTTTAATATCAGAAACGAGTCTCAGTGATTTTATGTTTGTTTCGTACTTGAGGCGACTTAATGCGTTGTCATAAACGATGTCCTCAGAGCCACTAACAATTAGGGAGCCCACAATAAAAGAGGCCAGGGCAGCAATACTCCCGGCTAGTATTGACATCTTCATGACAATACTTAAACCCTTTTGTGGAAAGCGAGTATCCATACACTGTTGTAATCCGTGATTATATTTTTTGCGTTGATATTCCCTGATATTACCAAATTAAAATGCAAAATAGTGGCCACGTTTTTTATGGGCTATATAGATATATTTCATGTAGGATTATTCTCAGGCCTTGTAGGCTAGAAGCTATCGATAAAGCGCCATATCTTCATCATCAAAATCCACATTTGGATTTTGGAGTTTATTAATTTCATTAGATTCAAGTTCGTGATAACTAACTTCCAGCCGTGATTCGGCGGTGGGTATTTTGATTGTAAAACGAACCCCTGTCACATTTAATGGACGAAAGATTACTTTATTCATGGTTTTTAGTTTAAATAATTCGACGCACCACCTAGGGATATCAGGGTTTTCTGGGTCTATTAAAATAGCTTCCATATTTTTTGAATCATTTTCAAGTGTAAATGTTTTATTTTTGGATTCAATTGTAACACTGATGCTTTTGATCTCTTTTTTCAATTTGTATTCTAAAATAGGACCTTCGCTTGATGAGTCTTTGCATGTAAGCTGATTTTGTTCATCTATGGTGGTGGTAATTGTTTCGTTTATCTTTTCGGCTGTTGTTTCATTTCCTTGTGTCTCAATTTGAAGACTAAAAATACTACTTCTATTTTCAATGTTATCAAATTCGATATTTCCTTCATTACCTTTGACAATTTGGTTAACGAAATACAATCCTAGACCCTTTCCATTGTTTTCTTTGTTTCTTCTCGTGGAAAACCCGAGCTGGAATATTTTGTCTTTTAGCTCGTGATCTATTGTAGGGCCGGGGTTGTAAATGGACAAAACCGCCTGTTTGTTCAGTTTTCTTAAGCTTATTGATATTCTGGAATATTTATTGCCATAATTTTTTTTATTCAAATAAAATAAGGCGTTGTTTAACAAGTTTTCGATGAGTAATACAATGTAATTAATATTACCAAGTAGCTGTATACTTTTTTCAAGCTCAAACCACAATTTATTATCAGAGTAGCGAACGACATTTTTTCGAGACTTGTTTTTAATATGGTGTATGTCGTCTTTGTTAACGAAGTCAGGTAATGCGGCAATTACCGAATCATAGGCAAAAAAAGTGGGTGAATAGCTTTGTTTTTGTTTACTGTCATCTAATAATTGCTGACAATATTGTTCTTCAGCCTCGTAAAGCTTGTTTGCAACATACATGGAAATATTGTCAGTTGTTGATAAATCGAGCAAGTCCCATAAGTAGCGCATGCTAATTAACGCGTCAGAATATATTGACGGGTCTTTTTGTTCAGTTGAAATAGCTGTCTCTAATGCAGTTTTAACTTTGTCATAACTTATTACACCGTTGTGTCTTACTTCTGCTGCAATATTCCTAAAGTGCAGGAATTTTTCGTCGTATTCTATGTGTTCTAATAATCGGTCAGATATAAATAATTTGAGTTTATCTGCATGGTCTGAATAAGTGGTCGCTTTAGTTTGTAAGTTACTTTTACTCTTTAATATTTTCAGTAAGTGAGCGTCATATTCTTGTAGCTTTAAAATGAACATTTTTTTGTGACGTCTAAAAACGAGATAGTCCAACAAAAAAATAAGAGAGAGCACAGTGAGAATTCCGTGTATTGCGTCTTTTTCCTGAAAGTGGCTCGGGATTAATTTTAATAGCGATATGTCATTGGATGACAAAATAGTCAAATATGCGCAGACTGCAATCGTGGTTAGTACCGATGCCCAGGGGAAAAATAGTTTGAATTTTGCTAGTTTCACGTCAGTTTCTATTACCTTTAACCTAGAATCCGCAGTTAGATTCGACTTTATAGTGCAATATATTGTGCTAGAAATCGCGATCTAACTGCGGAAACTAGGTTTAATGCCCATTATCATTTCCAGCAATATGCGCCGTCATTACCCACGGCAACTATTCCCTGTCCGCTTTTACACTGTTGCGAAAAAACTGCGTCATTGCCCTCAGAGGCGTCAAATGATCGGCGCAATGTTTTTATGTGCTGTCGATAGGTGGCAGCAGCATAGGTATCAGGGTCTACCTTTAAGTATTCTGCCATTTGGCCTGGTGTAACTGGTCTTGGGGAGCGTTCTACGAGACAACGTAAAATTTTCCTGGGTGTTGGTGCTAACGGGCGTTTAATATTGTCGGGATTCATTAGTTTATTACTTTTCCAATAAACCTCCCAACTATCCAGATCAATTTTCAAATCACCGTTTACAATAATGTTATTTGGTAGGGATTCACTGTTATTGTTTTGCATTGAAACCTGGCGCATGGTTGCGCGAATTCGCCAGCACAATACATCTTCAATATTATTTTGATTTTTTGAAATAAAATCATTTGCATGATGTGATTCAAGAGCATCACGTTCTATAGAGGTACCATTGTGCTCGGATAAAAATACGATAGGCAGGCCAGGCCATTTTGCGTGCAAGGCTTTTGATACAGAAAAACCAGCCTGATCATTACCATTCATTCGTGCATCGAGTATTGCGACATCCGGTTTGTCGTCATTTTTTGCTAGCGTAATTTGCTGTCTTGCAGCCTCACTAAATTTATACACGGACACTTCATTTTTTTGACCGTCCAAGTCAGCTTTTAGTAATGCTGGTTTCAGTTTATTGACCCAATGGGACTGGTCTTCAACCCAGAAAATCTTTGCCATGTCTTGCTCTCGGTTTTGTCCAATATATAGACAGTTAATTATAGTCCAATGCTGAGTGATAAAATTCGGGTTTATCATAACGTTAGCGGCTCCACCAGTGCAATCTAAAGCGAGATTGAAGGATAAAAAGTGAGAAAAAGCAGAGCTGTTGCCAGCTCTGCTTCAATACTAGCCTTTTATTAAGCTCTCTAACCGGTCAAGGTCATTAACCACTGTCCATATTCCGCCACCTTCAACCACTTTTGTAGACCAGTCACTTAACCGGCCTATGTATTTACGTGGGTCAACATTGTCAGATCGAAGTTTGGTCACGTTTAGTGCAACAACATTGACATTTGCTAAAGGGATAGAAAAGTTACGTATATGACCTTTAACTAAATCTTCTTTTAAATCAGAAAATACCAATATGTATTTTTCCTTTGCGCCTGTTTCATTCAGGTATTCAGATGCTTGTAGTATGCCACCACTGATATCGGTATACGGGCTGCTTTTTACTGTTTTTATAAAAGAATCAATATTTCGTTTAAACGCTCTTTTCTGCTCATTGCTTTTACTGGGTCGTGGGTCAAATGTCACTTTAGCAACAATGTCTTTTTCACTAAAGCTGCCACTGTCAATTCGTGCGATTGCTAACGAGTCACCGCTTTCCAGTTTAGCCAATAAATAATTAATAATTTTCTGTGCTTTTTCTAGTTCTTGTGTGTATGTGCCTGATGTGTCCAGTAACATAAATACGGCTTTTGTTTTTGGTGCTGGCTGTTCATTCGCACAAGCACTTAGGCTTACAACAGCTATCGCAATGAGTGTTCGTATTAAATATTTCATGGTAAAACTCCTTCTATTTTTTCAATAATTTGATTAGATTTTTTATCTGTTTTGTGAGTACTGGCTTTTGATTTATTGGTTAGCAGCAGGCTCTCAATTTGTAGTGGTAGAAAAATTACAATGTCGTATATATGCGTCATCATTTTTCCGGTTTGATAAGTTAAATTTCCTAATAACCGACAAAAGAAAGCTGTGCAGCGTAATGTTGACAATGCGATTGAGCCAATGACTGTTCGTAATGAATGAACAAATGACTCTAAAGGAATGGCAACAAAAGCTAATGTAAAAGGAAGAATAAACCCCAGCACCATTTGACCGATAGATGGTATCCATCGAAACTCGGCTTCAACAACACTTAGGCCAACGAGTGACTGCGATAAGGCCTGGTTATCTGCAGCAAGCATGTCGCGCATGTAAGCAAGTGATGCTTCCACAGTGGCAAGTATTGTAAGAAGAGTTAGGGTGATATATATCATTCTGGTTCGCATTTTGTCATCCATGCTACCAATAGCCGGAAACAAATTCGTGATGCGAAGGGACTCCAGTAAAAATAGTCCCATGGCGACTTCCAGCATTATGATTACGAGAGCAGCTATGTCTGCAACTTGCATAGAGCCTATTTGACTGGTGCCACCAACCATTTCAGACATAGGTAATGCAATCAATTGAAAATTCACGATGCCGCCAAGAATAGCGATGATTAAAACTAATCCTGAAACAAAAAACTGCGTTAATGACGAGGCATGTAAAGTGCGCACTGTTTTATCATTGCAAGATCGAATTTTTTCATATTGATCCATTTGCTTGTCAATGAATTCTGAACGCTCACTAATGTCAACAATGCTGGATTTAACCTCATTCAATGTTTGCGTCAGGTTACGGTTTTCTGGCAGTATATTTTTTAAAAGCTGCTGTCTTTCAGTGCTGTTCTTTTGGTAAAGCTTAAAGGTTTCCTGCTGAGTCTTTACGATTGTTTCTTGAATACCTTCGAGAATTTTTGCCGTAACCGGGTCACCTTGTTGCGGAAATCTAGCAATTGTTTCTACTGCCTGAATCCAGTTTGGCGGTGTGGGTGGGGCATCAGTCGAGCCATGATAATCAGCTTCGATTTTTCCTAAGGTATCGCTGATTTTTCTATGCAGAGCTGGATAGCCACTTAAGTCTTTCGTTACGATGTCATTCACGCGATGAAATTCTCGGTCAATCAAACGTTCTTTTGCTTCCTGGCCAATATTTAATGTGACCTGTTTATTTCGTTCATCAAGTCTGTTCTCAAGTTTGATAATAGAAATAGACGCTAAACGTAAGGCGTATTTAATACTCCTGCCTGCGTTTAATATCAGTTTATGGGCTGTAGTACGAGCCAGATACATTGCCAATATGGCGATAAAAAACCACACTGCAATGGATAGCGCGGGGCTGCTTGACCACATGTATAAAAGATTGTTTGTATTCATATTGTACCTCTCTGGCTTAAAAGTCGGGTTTGCTTAAACCGCTACCTGAAAATTTCTCCATTACGTTCCTCTGTCGTGGATTTCCTTTGTTTGTGCCTTAATTTATACAAAGAAGATGTAAAAAATCTGTGAAAAAACGGGGTGTTTTGGCCAGATTCATTTTTGGAGTTATATGAATGACGACCTAAGTGATTGTTATTATGGATGAATGAACGAAAATCTTAATTTTGCTAAACGACGGATTTATTTCTATGATTATGAAGGTGTATGCGTCAGTAATCTGATTCCCCTATTTTTAGGTGCTTGGAAGGCGTTGGGTTTTCCATTGCCACTATCGATAATACGGGATGGTATGGGCATGGTGGTTCAGGAGTTTTACGGTTATAATTCGCGCCATTTCAAAATAGAACAGTATGCAAGGTCGGGTTTACAGCTATGTCACAAGTCGAAAAAAAGTTACGCCAATATATGGCAAGAGCAATATCGCAATACAACCTGATACAGGATGGTGATCGTGTGCTTGTTTGTCTTTCTGGTGGCAAAGACTCATACACTATGTTGAATTTGTTGCATCAGCTTAGAACGCGTAGTGGTCGTAAGTTTGATTTGTTTTCTTTGACATTGGATCAGGCTCAGCCGGGCTGGGATGACGCTGGACTAAAAGAGTGGCTGGAAGGCAAAGAATATCCGTACGAGATTTTGCATCGTGATACCTATTCCGTCGTTAAGGAAAAAGTACCTGAGGGTAAAACTTATTGCTCTTTATGTTCGCGTTTGCGCCGTGGTAACATTTACACCTATGCGAAAAAACACGGGTTTACAAAAATCGCGTTAGGTCATCATCGTGATGATTTAATAGAAAGCACAATGATGGGCTTGTTATACAGCGGTGAAATCCGCTCTATGCCACCAAAGCTGATCACCGATGATAAATGCCACATAGTGATTCGTCCGATGGTGTTGTGTAAAGAAAGCGATATTATTGCCTACGCAAAGGAACAGGCTTTCCCAATTATCCCCTGCAACTTATGTGGCTCGCAGGAAAACCTGACTCGGCAGAGAGTTAAAGAGTTGATTCAAAACTTAGCGGATCATAATTCAAAAGTACCCGCTAATATGCTGCATGCGATTAGCAATATCCGAAAGTCTCAACTCATGGATACAGAGTTGTGGGACTTTAATAATCTTGAGAATCAACTGGTTGATTTTCCGGAGGAGGTGTTTTTTGAAAACGATGAAATGATGCATGAGCCTTTCGATACGAACAGCTTCCAGCAAGCGCCTGAGATAGAAAAAGCGGCGTCTGTTGTTAAAATCCATCCTGCCGGAAGTTTAAAATAAATGTGTAAAGAATGGTAACAAGTATGACGCAAACAACAATTGACTTGATCAGACACGGTGAACCTGAAGGTGGTAGTAAATTCCGCGGCTATTCGATTGATGATCCTCTCAGCGAAAAAGGTTGGCAGCAAATGCAGCATGCGGTGGGTGATTATAATGAGTGGGATTGTATTGTTTCCTCTCCGATGCTGCGTTGTAAATTATTTGCAGAACAGTTGGCAATAAAAAACAATGTTCCTTTAACGATAAAATCTGATTTTAAAGAAGTTGGATTTGGAAATTGGGAAGGAAAAACAGCCGATGAAATTAAATTAGTCAATCCTGAAGAATATGAGGCTTTTTATCTTGATCCGGTTAATTCGCGCCCCACGAACGCCGAAGATATTGATTTTTTTTGTGATAGGGTTGTTAAAAGTTATAACCAAGTTTTGCAGGACAATATCGGTAAACATTGTTTAATAGTGGCGCACGCCGGCGTGATTCGGGCGATTGTTTCACATGTTTTATGTGCATCACCTTTGGGAATGTATCGTATCAATATTAAAAATGCGGGATTAGCTAGAATAAAATACAGCGGTAATATAGAAAAGCTTGAGTTTATTAATGGTGTTTTGGATTAATGCCAATAAAGATTTATTGGTTAGGTCGTTTAGGACGATAATCCTCTAAATTTAATGTATGCATGCGATTATCATCAGCGCCATGTGCTTTCTTTTTTATTAAATTGGCAACAGGTGCCAGGTATTTTCCGTTTGGGTTGATGGATAACGCATAGCCAATAACTAGTACTATTACGGTGAAAATTGAAATGATTTTAAGTTTTCGCATAACTCGATCAAGCTGCAGATTCTGTTCCAGAACCTGCAGCATTGTCTTGATTAGCTGAGATCAAACTTCTTATAATAGAATGCATAATACATTACAGGTATAACAACCAAAGTCAGGATGGTTGAGACTAGAATGCCAAAAATCAGCGCGATAGCGAGTCCATTGAAAATAGGGTCATTTAAAATGAAGAATGCACCCAAAACAGCTGCCAGTGCAGTGAGAGTAATGGGTTTAGCGCGAACTGCAGCAGCATTGATGACAGCTTCCTGAAAATCAACACCGCGTTCAATTTCCTGATTGATAAAGTCGACCAGTAAAATCGAATTTCGCACGATAATACCGGCTAATGCAATCATGCCGATCATTGATGTTGCAGTGAACTGCGCACCTAGTAATGCGTGTCCAGGCATAACCCCAATGATAGTTAACGGAATAGGGGCCATAATGATTAACGGCACTAGGTATGATCGAAACTGAGCGACTACCAACAGATATATCATGATCAGGCCAACAGAATAAGCCAGCCCCATGTCACGAAAAGTTTCATAAGTTACTTGCCACTCACCATCCCATTTGACGCTGTACTGATATGGGTTTTCTGGCTGATTAATGAGATATTGTTCAATCGGTTTATCTAATATCGGCGAAAGAATTTTACTAGATAGTTGGCTGAACACATCAAACATACCGTATAGCGGGCTATCAAGATCACCTGCAAGGTCACCGGTAACAAAAACAACGGGCAATAAATCTTTGTGATACAGGCTGTATTCACGTTGCTCCTTTATGACTTCAGCCACTTGTGCAAGTGAAATTAGCTCACCGGTTTGTGATCGGACTTCCAGTGATAATAGGCTATCAATATCGGCTTTGTCAGCGTTTGAAAATTCCAGTCTAATAGGAACTGGAAACTTTACATTCGCACCGTGAAGTTGACCAATATCTTTACCCTGCAATGCGGTGCTTATTGCATCTGAAATTATTTTTTGGTTTACGCCAAGCTTGGATGCTTTTTGACGGTCTACTTTTATAATCCATTTGTTCGATGCTGACTCGATGCTGTCATCAACATCTACTATGTTGTCTGTGTTTTCAAGCGTTTCACGAATCATTTTGGCTACCTGGATTTGGCCGTTGTAGTCCATGCCATAAACTTCAGCGACTATCGGTGACTGAACTGGTGGCCCAGGTGGTACTTCAATTATTTTAATATTTGCATTATATTTTTCACCAATAAGCTGTAATGACTCACGAACAGAAAATGCAATTTCATGGCTTTTTCTATGGCGTAATTTTTTGTGCTGTAGGTTAACCATAATGTCACCAACATTGGCCGCGTCGCGTAAATAATATTGTCGTACCAGTCCATTAAAATTAATGGGTGCAGCAGTACCTGCATATATTTGATAATCGGTTACTTCTGGCACTGTAGCTACATAGTCACCGAGTTCGGCCAGTACGCGAGTAGTTTGTTCCAGGCTGGTCCCTTCTGGCATATCAAGTACAATTTGAAACTCTGACTTGTTATCAAAAGGTAACATCTTCAGTACAACAAGTTTAGCGCCTGCTAAACCTACGGAGCCGATAATTAATACAATGATGCTGATTGATAATGCCCAGCGTTTTTTCTGACCTTTTTTCCCCTGAAGAAGAGGGCGGAGTGTTTTGTCGAAAAAAGAATACAAACCACTTTTTGAATTACTGTCATTGTTTTCAACGTGTTCGTGCTTTACATTCTTTAATACTTTTAGTGTTAACCATGGTGTAACGATAAATGCCACAGCCAACGATATTACCATTCCCATACTGGCGTTAATTGGTATTGGGCTCATATAAGGGCCCATTAAACCAGATACAAAGGCCATTGGTAACAACGCTGCGACAACAGCAAAGGTGGCCAATATTGTTGGTCCGCCAACTTCATCAACAGCAATGGGAATGGCATCGGCAAGACTTTTATCGCTTATTTGCATATGACGATGGATATTTTCAACCACAACAATTGCATCATCAACTAATATTCCGATAGAAAATATAAGTGCAAAAAGCGAAACACGGTTCAATGTAAATCCCCACGCCCATGAAGCAAACAATGTAAGTGCTAGTGTGACACCAATAGCGATACCCACGATAAATGCTTCTCGTAATCCCAGTGCAAAATAGACAAGAAGTACAACAACGCCGGTTGCAAAAAATAATTTAGTGATAAGCGTCATGGCTTTGTCATTTGCTGTTGCGCCGTAATTGCGGGTCACGGTGACATTAACGCCATCAGGAATAAATATACCTTCCAGTTGTTGAAAGCGCTCAATAACCTGGTTTGCTACTTCAATGGCATTGGTGCCTGGTTTTTTTGAGATAGCAATTGTGACTGCTGGAAATCGTCCTTTACTAGAGATAGATTTATCAGTGGCCGCGGGTCCAGTGCCAAACCAGACAAACTGCTCGGCTTGATCAGGCTCAAGACGAACTGTGGCAACATCACGTAAGTAAACTGGGGTGCCCTCGGATGAACCGATTATCAGGCCCCCAATTTCACTGGGTGTACTTAAAAAAGTGCCTGCTTGAACCAGGATTTCCTGATTGTCTTTAACAATTGATCCCGCATTGCGCGAGGTATTTGCTGCTGATAGCGCATATGATAATTGCTCAATGTCAATGTTATAACCGGCAAGGCGTTGCGGGTCTAGTAAGACGTGAACAACTTTATCTGTTCCACCAATGGTATAAATATCTCGAGTACCCGGCACACGTTTTAATTCAGATTCGATAGCGTGCGATACCTGCTGTAAATCGTAACCGGCGCGAGTTTCGTCTTCTGTCCATAGTGTTAATGAAACTACAGGGACGTCATCAATCCCCTTGGGTTTAATAATCGGTTGACCTATGCCCATGTTTTGCGGAAGCCAGTCCTGATTTGAAAGCACCTTGTTGTAGAGACGTACGATAGATTGAGTATGATCTTCACCAACCAAAAACTGCACTGTTAGTACTGACATACCTGGACGTGATACTGAGTAAACGTGTTCTATTCCTGCAATTTCTGACAAAACCTGTTCGGCAGGTGTGCTGACCAATTGCTCTACTTCTCGTGCATCGGCACCAGGAAATGGAATAAACACGTTAGCAAATGTAACGTTAATCTGGGGTTCTTCTTCGCGTGGTGTAATCATTACCGCAAATACGCCCAGTAAAAATCCTACCACCGCAAGCAGTGGTGTAATTTCTGTGTGTAGAAATTTTTTCGCAATGGAGCCTGAAAAACCTAATTTTTCACTCATTATTTAGACTCCAGTTGTTGCTTCAAGTAAACGCCTGCACGAATAGGATCAGTAGCAACAACTTCATTTTCATCCAGTCCGGCTAGGACTTCAGTTTTATTTCCAAATTGTTTTCCTGTGCGTACTTGGCGTAAATGCAATGCTTGATTAGCCCCTATAACATAAACAGCGGAAACTTCACTGCGATGAGCAATTGCTGAAGTAGGAATCATTAGGCGTGCTTTGTTATCAATTTCAAAAGCAACTTTCACCAACATGCCAGGAAAAAGATTTTTAGTGTTATTTGGTAATGCCGCACGAACACGAAAAGTGTGAGACTTAGGATTAGCGAATGGAAAAATTGTAAGCTTGGTTGCCGATAACGATTGCCCTTTATTTTCTAGATATGAAATCAATGCTTTCTTATGCTGGCGAATCGCGTTTATATAAGTTTGCGGAACATCTGTACTTACTCGTAGTTGAGACATGGAAAAGCCCGTCATAATGGCTTGGCCTATTTTCATGGTTTCACCTGGCTCAATGTGCCTAGCCGTGACGATGCCATCATAGGGTGCTTTAATAATCGTGTTACTGAGTTGCTCGTTTGCTTCTGTTATGCGGGCTTCACTTGCCGCAACTCTGGCTTCAGTCGCTTTTAGCGCTGCTTTTGCTTTATCAAAGTTTGATGCGGAAACAATTTTATCCTTGAAGAGCCCTTTTACCCGTTTGAACTCCAGTTTTGCGTCTTTATGATTTGCTGTTGCTTCTTTTAGCGCTGCTTTAGCGGAGGCGAGTCTGGCTTTATATTCTTTGTCTCTGATACGTATGATGACACTGCCTTTTTCAACATAATCGTCAATATCAAAATTAACCTCAATTACTCGGCCTGATACCTGGGCTGATATAGTCGCTTTTTTAACGGCTTCAACGACACCATCCAGAGTATGGACTTGAGGCGCTAGTTCATTAGTTGCAACAGCTGAGGGAAATGGAAAGGTATCTTCGCCATGGCTGGAAAGCGGTAGTAGTAAAAAAGAAAACAAAATAAATGATTTTAAAGGCATAACGTAATCCTGATAGTTGTTCGTTTTACACATGTTTACTAATAGTAGGTCAATAAAAAAGAAGGTGAATCCCAATTAATTAGTATATTAGTATATTCTAATGCCGCATGTCAATGCATAAACACATATGCCCGTTTTAAATTTACCTTTTGTACTTATTCTATTTTAGGGTGCAATTCTTTCTAATTTAACTGAGTTTTTAGGTAACTTTTAGTCAGAGTGTTGCTTCTTGTTTTCAAGTCATTGATTTCAGTCGTGTTTTTTTGGGTTTTATTATTGCAGATATTCAGGTTTCGTTCAGTTTGACTCGAGTAAGCTTAACGCCACACTAAATGAGTGCTAGGGGAACAGTCACCCTGATAAGAATTATATAGTCTGACTGCTAACTCACTGAAATGTGAAGGGAATTTAAAGGGGTTTATTAATGAGAAAACTTATATTGGCAGTATCTTTAGTCGCAAGCGTTGGTGTTTTATCAAACACTGCAGCAGCAGACGAATTAGCGTTGGCAAAGAAAAGCGGTTGCTTAGCTTGTCACGCAATTGATAAAAAAATTGTTGGTCCAGCATGGAAAGATGTTGCTAACCGTTACAAAGGTCAGGATGCAAAAGCAGACATGATCAAAAAAGTAAAAATGGGTGGTAAAGGTAGCTGGACTGAAGTTACTCGTGGCGTTCCAATGCCTCCGTACTCACCACGTGTTACTGATGAAAACATCGAAAAACTTGTAGATTTCATTCTGGCTCTGTAATTCAGTAAACCAGAATATAAAAATTCGTCTCCCTCCCGAGACGCACGTTTGGGCTCACCCTTTTAGGGTGGGCCCTTTTTTATTCTAACCACACAGCAAATTCACCTTTTGTTCCAAGCTTACCGTTATTTCGTACTCAATCGGTTATATATATCATATGGCCCCTCTTTCCAGTGCGAAATAACGGTGTGCCTGAAGCAAAATTTAAATACGCTGAGCGATTAGTTTGGATTAATGTTTAAACGAACTGCGCAGTTAGTAATTGAATTGCTTATAATACTATCTGCTTTAGCCGCTATATAGCTTATAAATGTGCTTAACCCGAGGTTTATTATGCGCGTCTTGATAATTGAAGACGAAGATATTTTGAGAGAGCAGCTTAGTCAGAAGCTGGTCAATGAAGGATATGCTGTGGATGCAAGCGCCTGCGGTGAAGAGGGTTTGTATTTGGGGAACGAAAATCCTTACGATATTGCTGTTGTGGATATTGGCTTACCTGAAATTACCGGCCTGGAAGTGATTAAGCGGTGGCGTGCAAATGAACGTAAATACCCTATATTGATTTTGACTGCCCGAAGTCGATGGCAGGAAAAGGTGGAAGGTCTGGAGGCTGGTGCAGATGATTACCTGGCTAAGCCTTTTCATTTTGAAGAGTTGATGGCTAGAGTGAAGGCGTTAGTGCGCCGCTCTGCCGGTTTTTCAAGCCCGGTTATTGAATCAGGTGATATCACTGTTGATACTAGCGCTCAAATGGTGACTGTTAAGGGGGGGGCGGTCGAGTTAACAGCGTATGAATATAAAACATTGGAATACCTAATTCTTAATCATGAAAAAGTGATTTCCAAGTCAGAGTTAACTGAGCATATCTATGATCAGGATTTTGATCGTGATAGCAATGTGATTGAAGTGTTTGTAGGTAGATTAAGGCGTAAGCTTGATCCTGATAATACACTTAACCCTATTTCGACTCTTCGGGGTAGGGGCTATAAATATAACTTAGTTCAATGATTGTATAAGGTTTTTACTATTTCCCACTATGTTATCTCTTACTTCACGATTACTCATTGCCGGCAGTATTATTCTTAGTGCGTTTCTAGGGTTAACTGGATACGCCTTGGATCAAACCTATCAGCAAAGCGCCAAAGAAGCTCAAGAGGCCCGTTTGTTAGGCCATGTAATGACGTTAATCGCCGTTGCACCTGTTAAACTTGACGGCACAATTGATATTCCAAAATCGTTGCCGCTGGCGAGTTTTAGTCGATTGGATTCCGGTTTATATGGCAAGATTGTTGACGAAAAGGGCAAGAATGTTTGGTCATCATTTTCATTAGGTGGAAATGACTTTTCCACCATTCAACATTTCAAAATACTTGATTCAAAATTTAGTGAAACCCTCGACTTAAATCAGGATCGTTTGTTTCGTTTAAGTTATGGTGTTTCATGGGACTCTGCGAATAGTACGAAAATTTATACGATTAATATTGCTGTGCCGAAGGAGGCGTACGAGCAGGACATAGAACGGTTTCGGCAGTTGCTCTGGTTATGGCTTGGTGGCGTTTCGATTTTACTATTGGCTGCGCAAGGTGTGATTTTGCGTTGGAGTTTAAATCCGCTGAGACAGGCTGCAGATGAAATATCACGTATAGAGCAGGGGCTTCAATCAAAAATTGAAGGTGCTTATCCCAAAGATTTAAAAGCACTTACTTATAATCTAAACGCTCTGATAAAAAGTAACAAAGAGCATCTGGTTCGCCACAGAAATGGTTTGTCTGACCTAGCGCATAGCCTGAAAACACCTCTCGCGATGATTCGTAGTGTGAGTGAAAATAATGCGCCTGAAAAAATATTAAAAGAAACCATCTCTGAACAAGTTGATCAGATGCAGAAAATTGTCGATTATCAATTACAGCGAGCGGGAACCTCAGGTCGAATTCCGTTAAGTAAGCCGGTAAATGTAAACCCTGTCGCGCGAAAAATTTTAAATTCGTTGGCTAAAGTCTATATTGAAAAATCAGTTGAATATAAAGTCGAGATTAGTAACTCCACCTTGTTTTATGGTGATGAATCTGATTTGTTTGAAATGTTAGGTAATTTACTGGATAACGCATTTAAATGGTGTACGAAAACAGTCGTTATACGGGTGAATAAGCAAAATAAACAAACCGATGACTTGGTGTTAACTATTGAAGATGATGGGCCTGGTATTGATTCAGAAGTTACTGGTCGGATAATGGAGCGAGGAGTTTATTCCTCAAAAAAACAAGGAACGGGTATTGGTCTGGCGATAGTGAAAGATATACTAGATGCTTATGAGGGGGCCTTCCAGATAGAAAAAAGCAAACTGGGTGGTGCTAAGTTTGTTTTATATTTAAAGCGTCTTCAATAGATGGTATTCAATCCATATTAGGGTAAGGGTAATAGGGGGGGGAATGATAGAAATATACGATAAAAAAGGTTTTGATCAAATAATGGTGATCGAAGCAACCAGTTTGAAAAACATTGATTTACGTGGCGCACATTTAAAGGAAGCTAACCTGGTTCAGTATGATTTCACTGGTGCTGATTTGAGAGGGGCCAATTTACAGGATGCAGATTTGAGGCTAGTGAACTTTACTGGTGCAGATTTGACTGGAGCTAATCTAATGGGTGCCGATCTAACGGGTGCAATTTTAACAGATACTAAAATGGATAGGCCAAAGGTCATACCAATTGTAATACAGGGCTGATAAAGATTTTGTTTGGTAAAAACTGCTTTTAATACAATATAATGGAAAAGCGTAACTTGTTGAATTGTAGTCATAAAAAAAGCCGAAGCAATAAAGCTTCGGCTTAAAAAAGCAGAACGGATTTGAGGGAGGGAGGAGGGATCCGCTCTGTAATCTATATGTCGGCTGGTTTTTCCTAATCTTTAGTACTAAATTTGTGCCTCAAATTTATAGTCCAGATGCGCTGCAGGTGGCTGTAAATAATTGCCCTGTATAAAATCAATACCCTCTCTCCACAAAATAGCCAGACTATCTGCATCCTGTACATAACTTGCGATAATTTTGCTATTCGATTCTTGAGAGCTAAGGCAGATGTCGTGAACTATGGATTGATGTTTGCGATTGGTTGACAAGTTACTTACAAATGCACCGTCGATTTTGTGAAAGTCTGCATTTAATTCGTCAATTTGTGATTTTCTTTCAGGATGATTGCCGAATTGATCGATACAGACAGCGCCTTTTAATGCCTTTATTTTCTGAATAAAGTGAATTGTTTCTGACTGCCATGTCAGTGCAGTATGTTCGGGTATTTCAAATACCAGGTTTACGATTTCGGAAGCGTAATGTTTCTCCAGCCATTCGATAAAATTGATATCCTTCAGAGATGATTCGGATAAGTTTATAAAAAATCGAGTTTTCGTCTTTTTTGTTTTTTGTAATAAAAATACGGCATTTTGAATGACCCACTTATCAATATCACTTTCTAATTTTGATTGTTTGGCCACGTGTAAAAATTGACTGGGTAAAGTGTCTTCGTTGCCACTGCCTTTAATTCTAAGCAGTACTTCATATACTATTTCTTTATTTAAACCAAGACTGATAATTGGTTGAAACAGTAATTTGAAATTGTTGTATTTTAACGCATCTTTTATTTTTTCTACCGAATCCTGATCAACGCGCTCTACGGTTGATCTATCTTCTTCCGGGTTATAGATGTGCGGTAGGTTCTGTTTTCGATTACGAGATACAGTGCAGGCAACGTCAGCTAGCGATAGCGCTTGGTCTGGTGAGTGCACTAGGTCTGTCAAGTGAACGATGCCAATATTGGAACAGGCATTAATATTGTGATCTATTGAGTTAAAAGAATGAATGGCAAAAGCAGCTTGTAGCGCTTCAACTTTTTCAATGCAGTCTAAAGCATTGTTAGCGGCAACCAGTAATGTGTATACGTCAGAATTTAATCGGGATATTTTAATTTCGGCAGATGCGTGATTTGACATAAAGTCACTGATTTCGTGTAGCAGATGATCGCTGCGAGTAATGCCGATATTATTTTTTATACGTGAGTAACCATCAAGCTCAAAAAAACATAAGCTGTAAGCGAGTCTTCTATTGGTTTTTCTAATTACCTGGTTAAGTGTTTGAATAAAATATTCAGCACTTAGTAGTTGGTTTTGATTAGGGGGTGATACGCTTGGTTTTATATCCCATTCGGTCGGCTGGAATATGACTTGTAAGCCTGATTCACCACTAATGGTGGTTTTCGTAAAGTGAATATTAACAGGGCAAATCTGGCTCGTGCTTTTTTTTATATTTATTGCTTTGATAACGATACTTTTCGAAAGCCCCTCTTTATTTAATTGCTGAAATGTCTGCTTTACTTTATCGATATCATCATTTGCAATGAGATCTAAAAAAGATATCTCCGAGACTTCATCTGTGGTGCTAATGCTGAAAAAATCCTGAAAAGCCGGATTGATATTAATAAATGCACCGTCATGTATAAAGGCAATAGCCATAGGGACTTGTTTGCTCAGCGCGATAAATCGTTCGTTGGATTCTTTTAACTCCCGACGCTGGTTTTGAACAAGGTGATTTAGCTTGTCATTTGATAATAATTGTTTAGTTAGGTTGGCTAAGTGTTCAATTTCATCAAGAGAAAAAACATCAGTTGCACCAGAGCGTATATGGGCGAGTGCAGTTTCTCGATCATAATCCCGGCTAATGACAATGATAGGGCATTTTTTGTTAATTTCTGGCATTGCCTCGATAAGAGCGTCGACTGAAATGGGGATGTCATCAATAACCAGAATGATAATTTGCCAGGATTTTTCCTCCAGTTTTGTTAGCAGATCAGGTATTGACTGTGTTAAATCAAAACTGGCCGATATCTGGTGTTTGGTGAAAATGGCGTTGATCAGGTCTACATTAATATTAGTGTGATCGACGACTAATATTTCTCGAAGTTTGGCGTTTATCATTTATTCTTTTTGCTAATAAGTTTGGATAGTTTATGAGTTACCCAGGTTAGATGGATGACCATAATGAATCAAAATTTTTCACTCGGTCGAGTTTATCTGTTGGTGCAACATTTTTCACGGTTCGAATTATGGAAAATTGAAACTGACTTAAGGCGCTGGTGTTTTCGAGTAGTTTTGTTAGTTTTACCTTTATAGACTGGCCGTGAATATCCAGTTCTAGTTTGTCACCAACCTGATAAAGTGATTGTGTAATCAAAGTCTGCGGTTGTTTTATATTACGTAGTTCGGGTAATAATAGTGTACGCGAAAAATCACTGGTTTTACGTTTGCGAGATATGTTTTTTGAAGCTATAGACTGTCCCGACGGTGACAATAATTCAATGCCGAGATACATTTGGTTGTCTTCGGTGGCTTTAATCCAGCGAATAACGCCAATGCTCCATTCGTTTTTACTTGTGGGGTCCTGTTTTTTTACTCCAATTAGTGAGCCTACAACGGTCTTAGTGGAGACGGTGCTCTCCCAGCTTATGCAGTATCCGCCAGCGCTTTCATTGATGAGTAGGCACTGATATGAGGAATAAATTTCATGGGCCGAACTGGCTAATGGGTCTGGTGCCTGCTGCTCTTCAATACTGCTAAATACTGGTATGTCTATTTTTTTGTTGGTTCGCAAATTTGGATTTTGTGCGATATCCCATATGTCTGGTTGACTGTTTTCGTCTCCAGGGTTTTTTGTAGTAGGGGTGTCAAAATCAGCTTTTTCATTAAACATAAGCTCTTGATCAAGATAGTCATCATCAAGCAAAGTATCTTCATCGCTTAACTTCGAATCATATTGTTTTTGAATAAAGTAATGTGTGGCACTGAGCCCGAGAGTGACACTGATTCTCTCCTTTTTCCCTTTACGAGAGAAATTGCGTTTCGGCACAGCTCCCCAGGCGAGTACAAGCCGTTTTAAAGTTTCATTGCCTATGTGTTTGGGGTCAAGTCCCGATTGTATTGGTGAGATATCATTCTCAGAGCGCTCCATCTGCTCACGAATGACGCGCGTTAAGTTACTTGTGTCAACGATTCTTATAAAAGTTGATTCAGCACCATGTAGAGGTGCACTGTAATATGTGGGCGGTTTATTATGCTCAAGGTCTATAGCAAAAAGACCTGCGGGGTTGTTGGGGTCTTCAAGTTTGTGGAGGTGGCTGTATTTAACCCAATTGTACAATGCACCATGCAATTTTATTATTTCGGCTTGAGATAAACGATAGGGGTTGGCCAATGATAATAAAATAATGTGTTGATATAGCCGGTTGACCGTATTTGCTCTCATGTTGGGGTTTAATGGGTCGTTAATTTTTTCGTCAACTAAACTGTTATGTTCGGAGAGTAGATACAGATGGTGTAGCTCGAGCCAAGCCTGCTCATTTGTTGGTAAGTAGATTAAGTATGATGTGAAGAGGTTCTCACCTAAATAAAACATTGCACGGTGAATGGATGAGACCAATGTTTTGTTATCTACTTTGGATTTGTTGCTTAGTCGGGCCTCGATAATAATTTTGTATCCGATGGCAAATTCCCACTGAAGCTCTCTTGTGAGTTCAGCAATCTTTTGATTTTTTGGGGATAAGGGAAATGCTTGCCCGATATAATGCTTTTGTAACGCGGTACTAACGAAGGACAGAGGTTTTCGAAAAAGCTCCATGACCTTAAAGCGTTGCTGGGCAGGGAGTGGTATGCGATTTATTTCGGCTATTGCCTTATAAATTAAACGAGCAGTTTCACCAATATGGCCGACAGGCAAATCTGCTATCCAACGCTCTGCTTCTTTCGGTTTAATGTAAGGAGCATCAGGATATTCAATTGTCTGTGGCGGGATGTAGAGTCCCAATGGGTTGCTGTCAGTTGTCAAAGCACGTCCTGTTTGGTATTTACATTTCAGTTGTTCAGGTAAATTATCGGAAACTCGTTAAAATACTTGAATATTTTGTTGCCATTTAGCTTCTAGTAAAAGCTGGCTCTGATCCTTGAGTGATTCTACACCGTGTGGGCTAGAGCTGTCACCATTATGATGAGACGGGCGATTTATAAGGGATTCCAGCTATCTCTCTTACAAGTTTTGGCACAAGATACCCGGGCAGTCGCTGTTGTAGTTGATCGAGGATCTCACGAGCCATATATTCTGGCGTATCAAAATGGCTGGCGCCTTCAACCTTGTCTAACAGGTGAAGATAATACGGTTTTACACCGGATTCAAATAATGTGAGGCTGAGTTGTTCCAGGGTGTGGCATGAGTCATTGATGCCTCTCAGTAAAACACTTTGATTAAATAGTTCTACGCCGACTGACTGTAATTTGTTCAAGGCTCGCGTTGTGTCTTCTGCAATTTCTGCCGGGTGATTACAATGAATAACGAATATACATTTCAATCGGCTATTGCTTATCCATTGTAGTAATTCGTCATTTACTCGGTCCGGCAGCACTACAATTTGTCTTGTGTGAATGCGCAAAAATCGTACGTGTGGAATTTCGGCAATTTGTTTAACGAGCTGGGCGAGTTTTTGATCACTTAATGACAAGGGGTCGCCGCCACTGAGAATGACCTCAAAAATAGATTCGTCATTACGAATATACTCCAGACAGTCCAGCCAGTTTTGTTTGCCAGGATTTGATGCGCTGTAATCAAAATGCCGGCGAAAGCAGTAGCGGCAATGTATTCCACAAGCGCCGGTTACGGTGAGCAGTACTCGACCAAAATACTTGTGAAGTAATCCGGGTGTTTTTTCAGCGGCGGCATCTCCTACTGGGTCTTTTGTGTAATTCGCATGTTTTATCAGCTCATCGCTGGTGGGAATGACTTGTTTAAGTAGTGGGTCGTTAATATTTCCCTTTTCCATTTTGCTTATAAAGCTAAGTGGTACGCGAATAGGGAACAGTTGATGCGCTTTTTCTATTTCCGGCAGCAATGAAATTGGTAAATTAAGTGCCTTTATTAGTGCTTCTGGTGACTTTATAGCGTCAGAAAGTTGATTTTGCCACGAAGGCATCTGCAAAGTTTGTTTGTTTCGATGTATCATATTGCGCATTCAGGAATTAGATTGGCTAAATTTTAGCATTTTTATAAAAATATTTATCCAGACTTACTGTATTTACCTTGCGCGATCGATTTTGTTCTAGGGCAAAAGATGAATGTGCCTCGTATTGCGGGGGTCTGTCTACGTTAACGAGGCAATCATGGCAACATACAGCACCAGCGAATTTAAATCAGGTATGAAAATAATGCAGGATGGAGATCCTTGCACTATTGTAGAAAACGAATTTGTAAAGCCCGGCAAAGGCCAGGCATTTAGCCGAGTTAAAATTAAAAATCTTAAAACGGGACGTGTCGTCGATCGTACATTTAAAAGTGGTGAATCTGTTGAAGCTGCAGACGTGATGGAAACAGAGCTTCAATACCTTTACACCGACGGTGAGTTCTGGAACTTTATGGATGCTGAAACCTTTGAGCAAATTGCAGCTGATGCTACGGCCGTTGGTGACTCATACAAATGGTTAAAAGAGCAGGACATGATAACTGTCACTCTTTGGAATGGTGTCCCGATAGCGATTACGCCAGCAAATTTCGTTAATCTTACCGTAACGGAAACTGATCCAGGCCTAAAAGGGGATACCGCAAGTGGCGGTGGAAAACCGGCTACACTAGAAACCGGTGCAGTTGTGCGTGTTCCATTGTTTATTGAAATTGGTGAGTTATTAAAAATAGACACACGCAGCGGAGAATACGTTAGTCGCGCCAAAGACTAATTATTAGTTAATTGCCTATGCCTGATTATTGCCCGTCGCCGTCATACCGGGAGTTGTTGCAACGACGGGCAACGATGTACGCCCAAATTCGACAATTCTTTGCTGAGAGAAATGTGCTCGAAGTTGAGACGCCTATCTTTTCCGAGTCGGGTAATACCGATCCAGCAATTTCATCTGTTATTGCTGATTTTTCCTACGCTTCAGAAAAACGATCCGACATAAGGTACGCCCATACATCACCGGAATTCCCCATGAAACGTTTGCTAGCAAATGGTTCTGGGGCGATCTACCAAATATGTAAGGTGTTTCGTAAAGAGGAAAGCGGTCGACTGCATAATCCGGAGTTTTCCATGCTGGAATGGTATAGGCCTGGGCTTAAGTACCACCAGCTTATGGATGAAATCACCGAGTTATTGAAAATGCTCGGCGTGGCCAGTGCTGTTGAGCGAGTGTCCTATGCAGAATTATTTCAACTTCATTTAAAGTTGGATGTGTTAAATGCCAGCGTAGATGATTTAAAAAATTGTGCTAGAAAAAGCGGACTGGATGTTGTGGGTTTTGATGATGACTATGATGCATGGTCATCTATGTTACTGGCAAACCTGATTGAGCCCGAATTAGGCAAGGATAAACCCTTTTTTGTTTACGATTATCCGCTCTCTCAAGCTGCACTTGCCAATACTTGTGAAGAAAATAATGTGGCCGAACGCTTCGAGCTTTACATTAATGGTGTCGAGATTGCGAATGGTTATCAGGAGCTGACCGATGCCGAAGTCTACCGTTGTCGCTTTGAGCAGGATAATAAAAAGCGTAAAGCGTCGGGTTTGCCCGAAATAAAAATCGATATGCGTTTACTAAATGATCTGAAGTCTGGCTTTCCCGACAGTTCAGGGGTTGCATTGGGTTTAGATAGGTTGTTGATGGCTATAACTGGCGCAGTGAGGATTTCGGATGTGCTGAGTTTTGATTTCCACAATATTTGATTGTTAAACCGGCTCCTCTAAAATTTTTATGTTGCACGATAATTTAAATTTAGCATTTTTATTGGCTGTGCCTGCTACCAAATAGTAAGTAATCAGAAAGTCCGTAGTCTTTCTATCTTATTGATTCTTTGTTTGTTTTTTACTTTTTAACTGTGATCAATAAATATAAGACAGGAATTAAAAAGACTTATAAATGATTGAATGAATACATTTTTAAGTCGAAAAACTTTACAAAAACAATAATTAGGCCTCCAATCCTTTTTATTTATAAGCTTTGACAGGCAGGTTATAAATAATTCTACGCTAACTCATTGTTTATATGGACCCTGTGAAGTGTTGGTTTGTTTTTTGCCTAGAGGAATACTATAGGTTCTGGTTAGTCTTAAATTGATATTATCTGGTGTTTATTAAACGCCAGTGTGTGCAGACTAAATGGAAATGGTCCTGTAGCGCGTGAAAGGCTTTGCTGAAAGCTTGAAACGTAATACACAAAGTGAGGTGGGGAATGGAGATGATTGCGGCTAGTGTAGTGGAGCAGCGTTGGAGTCAGCGGCGTGATGTGCTGTTGGACGTTGATGTGCTGGAAAATGGTGAAATTATCGCCTCATGCCAGAGTCGGGACGTGGGATTAGGTGGCGTTTTTATACAAACTGATGCTCATAATCTGGTTGCTGATTGTGACTATGAGTTGTGTTTTTCTCTTGGCCAGAAAGAAATGGCTAAACAGAAACTAAAGGCGAAAGTGGTTCGCAATTCGCCGGATGGTTACGGTTTCATGTTTAAAGATTTCGACACAAATTCATTTAGGGCTTTGCAGGAAATTATGCGTCACTCAACTATCGCCCGTTGAGCGATAGATAGATTGCAGATAGTTTATAGGCGGCTTGCAGATAAACTATAAAAAGCACCGCTGCTAACTGCCTCACTTTTAGCAGCGGTGTTTATTTGTAACTATTCAGCATATTTATTGTTCGCACAGTAGCAACTCAAGTCGCCATCGTTTTTTATTTGTTTTTGTTGACGGTCCCAATTTCCTGCCCCATGAATACACTGCTTCCGGCTTTCAGGGTACTATTCCAAGTCATCTTATCTTTTGGAAAAAGTAAAATCACAGTTGACCCCATGTTAAACCGGCCAAGCTCATCCCCTTTGTTTAGCTCTAAATTTAAGTTAGAAGAGGTGTCTGTCTCGCTATCATAGTCCCATTTGCGAACTTTCTTACCAGCGGGAGGCGTAATTGTTCCTGCCCATACGGTTTCCATGCTTGATACGAAAATAGCCCCTACCAGTACTGCTGCCATAGGGCCTGCATCGGTATCAAAAAGGGTGACTACCCTTTCATTTCTTGCAAATAACTCGGGTACGTTTTCCGCGGTTACGGCGTTAACGCTAAACAATTTCCCCGGAATATGGATCATTTTTTTTAGTTTGCCGTGCAACGGTGTGTGAATACGATGATAGTCTCTGGGAGAAAGGTAAAGTGTTGCAAACTCACCGCCTGCAAACATTTTGGCCATTTCGTTATCACCAAGTAATTTTTCAACGGTATAACTGTGTCCTTTCGCTTGAAAAATCCTGTTTTCATCGATTTCACCCAACTGACTGACTTTTGCATCAACTGGGCTGGCAATGGTGTGCTCACCTGCACAAATGGGTCTGGCGTTGGGTTTAAGTTGACGCGTAAAAAAATGGTTAAATGAAGGGTAGTCGGTAGGGTCAGAGGCGACGGCATCTTTCATGTCAACGTCGTAAATTTTAATGATTGTCCGAATAGCAAAATTTTTAAAGTAAGTTATTTTGCTTCGTGTGATGGCGTGCATAATTGCTGATAATAAATGGTGAGGTAGAATGTGTTGTGGAATAATTTTAATTGCTTCGGATATTTTCATAATAAAGTTTGAATATTCTATTTGTTGGTTGAGCCGCTAGGCAAAATGGTTTGGGGCGGATAATAGCACGCAGTGATATATATCTAAAATTGGTTTGTCGAGGGTAAAGATGGAAGAAATAATAAGGCGCATTAGTCAGCAGCTAATTTCTGAGGATGTGATGCTGGTTACCGCAGAATCTTGTACAGGCGGCTGGATAGCAAAAACTTTAACCGATGTGGCTGGTTCGTCGCAGTGGTTTGACCGTGGTTTTATTACCTATTCAAATGTATCAAAAGTTGAAATGCTCGGCGTTAGCATGGAGACATTGGCGCAATATGGCGCGGTAAGTGAACAGATTGCCGCCGAAATGGCGATGGGAGCATTAAATAATAGTCAAGGCGGTTACGGTGTATCTGTCACTGGTATTGCTGGGCCCGATGGAGGGTCTCCTGAAAAGCCGGTAGGAACTGTTTGTTTTGGCTGGGCAAAGAAAAATGGAGCTGTGTTTTCTAAAACATTTCTTTTTGCTGGTGATAGGGAGCGAATAAGGGCTCAGGCCGTGAAATGTGCATTACTAGGCTTGTTCGATATTTTTTAATTAGCGCTTAATTTGCAGTTTTTAAAATCAGTTTTAAAATAAACTTGAGCACTGTGAATAAATACAGTATATTTCTAATCATTCCAGACAAATGACCCCCGAGGTAATAAACGCGATGTCAAAAGATGCAGATAAACTAAAAGCCCTGAGCGCAGCATTAGGCCAGATAGATAAGCAGTTTGGTAAAGGCTCAGTGATGCGTATGGGGGATCCCGGTGCTCATAAAGATATTGATATAGTTTCTACTGGTTCTATCGGTTTGGATGTGGCTTTAGGTGTGGGTGGTTTGCCACGGGGACGTGTTGTTGAAATCTACGGGCCTGAATCTTCCGGTAAAACGACTCTGACACTCTCTGTTATCGCGCAAATGCAAAAATTAGGTGGAACAGCTGCCTTTATTGACGCCGAGCATGCGCTTGATCCTGTTTATGCCGAAAAATTAGGTGTAAATATTGATGACTTACTGGTTTCTCAGCCGGATACGGGTGAGCAAGCTCTTGAAATTACTGACATGCTGGTTCGGTCAGGTGCTGTTGATATTATCGTTATCGATTCTGTGGCCGCGTTAACGCCAAGAGCTGAAATTGAAGGTGACATGGGCGACAGTCACATGGGCTTACAGGCGAGATTGTTGTCGCAGGCCTTGAGAAAGCTGACCGGTAATATAAAAAAGGCCAATGTATTGGTCATTTTTATTAATCAGATTCGAATGAAAATCGGTGTTATGTTCGGTAATCCGGAAACCACAACTGGTGGTAATGCGCTTAAATTTTATTCCTCTGTAAGATTAGATATTCGTCGAATTGGAGCGTTAAAGAAAGGCGAAGAAATCATTGGTAATGAAACCCGCGTCAAAGTTGTTAAAAATAAAGTTGCGCCTCCGTTTAAAAAGGCTGAATTTGACATTTTGTATGGCGAAGGTATTTCACTGGAAGGCGAATTGGTTGAATTAGGCGTCAAAGAAGGTGTTATATCTAAATCTGGATCGTGGTATAGCTACGGCGAGACACGTATAGGCCAGGGTAAAGATAACGTGCGTAACTTCTTTAAAGAAAACCCTGAATTGCAAGATGAAATTGAAGCAAAAATTCGCGCGATACTTCTGCCTGAAGCTGAAGCGTTTTCTGCTAAGGGTGAAAAAGCGGCAAAAGCAGCAAAATCCCCAAAAAAAGCGCCTGAGTTGGAAGAAGTATAAAGCAGCATAAATTTTGACGACTTTTGATAAGTTGTAAAAGCTGTGAAAGTTACCAGGGCGCCGGCTGGATCTTCATTGGTCTGGT
>JAOTSL010000085.1 GCA_029864945.1 Gammaproteobacteria bacterium | reverse complement strand
GATACAAAAAATACGGTGTCGATGACTTTCTCTATAAACCCGTTACCAGGGATAGTATGGAAGAAATATTTATCCGCTGGGATATTGTTAAGCCCGGTGATAAAAGTTAAAAGTTAAAAGTTAAAATCACTGTAGTGGCAGAAAAAATCTGCACACGTTAATGATATAAAACTCAATTTATTCTATTGAACTTTTTACAAGTTTACTATCCGAAACAATAAATTCAAGAAATGTTCTCGCCACCAGAGAAAGCGTTTTTCCTTTTAAGTGCACTGCATACCAGCGTCGTTTTATGGGGAACTCGTTAACATCTAATATGACGAGTGTCCCAGCATCCAGCTCAAGTTTTAACGCATGAAGCGAAAGCACACCTAGTCCTAGGCCTGCAGTTACTCCTTGTTTAATCGCTTCACTACTGCCCAGTTCCATGTACGGTTCAATTGTCAGTTCATGTTCACTTAAAAGCTGATCGAATACCAAACGTGTGCCAGAGCCTAGCTCACGTTCAAGAAATCGCTCTTTAGCTAATTCTTCAATCTGAATGTTTTTTTTATTTGCCAGATGATGATCTGGTGCCGCCACGACTACCAAAATATTTTCAAGGAAGGGGTAGGCCGCCAGCGATTTGTCATTTGGGATTTGTCCCATCACAACAAAATCGTCTTCATTATTCATCAGGCGTTCAATAACGCGTTCACGATTACTGAATTTCAACTTGGGTTCAACGTCTGGGTACTTTTGTAAAAAATTTCCTAATAAATGCGGCATAAAATACTTGGTGGTAGAAACTACTGCTATTTGTAATACTCCCTTTACTTCCCCTTTTAAATCTACCACCTGTTTTTTTAGTTTATCCACTCGAGCTAGTATGTCCAAGCTTGATTCATACATGAGTTTTCCCGCCGCCGTAGGAAATATTTTCTTTCCGACGCGTTCGAGCAAGGGTAGCCCTACTTGCTCCTCCAGACGTTTCAATTGAAGCGAAACAGCGGGTTGTGTAAGGAATAATTCTTCCGCCGCTCGTGTATAGCTCGCGTGCCGGGAGACTGATTCAAATATTCTTAATTGTTGTAAGGTTAAATGCATATTGATTCCAGGATAACAAAAACTAATGCAGTTTATAATAATTAATAATTTTTTCAAATGTTAATTCATGGCTATAGTATCCCCACGCTACAAAACAAACACCCATTCAAAGGGTAAGCGTAAGTAATTAAAAAGTTTTTCGGAACGAGGGGGTTAATTCTCTCGTCAAAATGAAAGCAAAAAGAGGAAGCTAACAATGGCTGATAAGAAATATAGCGCGGGTGTAAAAGAATACCGTGAAACTTACTGGATGCCCGATTATACACCATTAGACACTGATCTATTGGCGTGTTTTAAAATTACTCCACAAGATGGTGTACCTCGTGAAGAAGTTGCAGCGGCTGTTGCAGCAGAATCTTCAACTGGTACTTGGACAACTGTATGGACAGATTTGTTAACTGACCTTGATCACTACAAAGGTCGTGCATATTCGATTGAAGATGTACCAGGTGATGATACTTGTTTCTACGCATTCGTTGCTTACCCAATCGATTTATTCGAAGAAGGTTCAGTTGTTAACGTATTAACTTCTTTAGTTGGTAACGTATTCGGCTTTAAAGCTCTTCGAGCTCTTCGTTTAGAAGATATTCGTTTCCCAGTTGCTTATGTTATGACTTGTAATGGACCACCACAAGGTATCCAGGTTGAGCGTGACATTCTAAACAAATATGGTCGTCCTTTATTAGGTTGTACTATTAAGCCTAAATTAGGTCTATCTGCTAAAAACTATGGCCGTGCTTGTTATGAAGGCTTACGTGGTGGATTAGATTTCACAAAAGATGATGAGAACGTAAACTCACAGCCATTCATGCGCTGGAGGCATCGTTTTGATTTCGTAATGGAAGCAATCCATAAAGCAGAAGCAGAAACGGGTGAGCGTAAAGGTCACTACTTAAACGTAACTGCACCAACTGCAGATGAAATGATGCGTCGTGCAGAATATGCAAAAGAAATTGGTGCTCCGATTATCATGCATGATTACCTTACTGGTGGTCTATCAGCTAATACACAATTAGCGCAATGGTGTCAGGATAACGGTATGTTATTGCACATTCACCGTGCAATGCACGCGGTACTTGATCGTAATCCGCACCACGGTATTCACTTCCGCGTACTAACTAAAGTATTACGTTTGTCTGGTGGTGATCATCTTCACTCAGGTACGGTTGTTGGTAAGTTGGAAGGCGATCGTGAAGCAACGTTGGGTTGGATCGACCTTATGCGTGATTCGTTTATCAAAGAAGATCGTTCACGCGGTATATTCTTTGATCAGGACTGGGGCGCTATGCCTGGTGTAATTCCTGTAGCATCTGGTGGTATCCACGTATGGCACATGCCAGCATTGGTTAACATCTTTGGTGATGACTCTTGCCTACAGTTTGGTGGTGGAACACTTGGTCACCCTTGGGGTAACGCTGCAGGCGCTGCTGCTAACCGTGTTGCGGTTGAAGCTTGTGTTGAAGCACGTAATAAAGGCCGTGAGCTTGAAGTTGAAGGTAAAGAAATT
Organism: Gammaproteobacteria bacterium; assembly: GCA_029864945.1. Taxonomy (GTDB): domain Bacteria; phylum Pseudomonadota; class Gammaproteobacteria; order S012-40; family S012-40; genus CALZJE01. The sequence goes on along the minus strand of JAOTSL010000085.1, from coordinate 8,191 downwards.
CTTACTGACGCTGCTACAAATAGCCCAGAGCTTAAAATGGCAATGGAAACCTGGAAAGAAATCAAATTTGAATTCGATACAGTTGATAAATTAGACGTTGCACATAAGTAATATTGTAAATTTTTGTGTAGCTATTTTTATTAAATGACACGAAGTGTAGTGGGTGACTAACGAACTTATATACTTAGTTGCTCACTCTTTCGCCACTGAGTTTGAATGATATTGAGGAAAATATAATGAGTGATATGCAAGATTACAAATCAAGCTTAGGTGATGTATCAAGCCGTAAGTTTGAAACATTCTCTTACTTACCTGAAATGACACCAGATCGTATTCGTTCGCAGATCGAATACATTGTTAGTAAAGGTTGGAATCCAGGTATCGAACACACTGAGCCAGTTAACGCTGTTAGTAACTTCTGGTACATGTGGAAGCTTCCAATGTTTGGTGAAACTAACATAGATTCAATTTTGGCTGAAGTTGAAGCTTGTCACAAAGCTCACCCTGAAAATCATGTACGTCTGTTAGGGTTTGATAACTTCTCTCAGTCTGCAGGTGCTTCTATGGTAATCTACCGCGGAAAGTCTGTATAAGACAGTTGCGGGGATAACTCCTAAGATCAAGGAGCCCCTGTCCGAGATAACGCGGTCAGGGGCTTTTTTTTAGATTAATCGATTTTGAATATCGGTGCCGAACAACTGGCGATGATACAGGCTAATTATAATGTTGCTGCATATGCGCAAAAAATGATAAAGATTTGAGGTAATAAAATGAGTAGACCTGGTACATACGTAGGCATCGATAAAGAATTATTGGGTGGTATGACCACTATAGGTAAAACAATTCGGGATGGCTGGGTATTTGGCGTATTGCCCGAAACAGAAACTTGTGAAGGTTGGAATCTGGCTGGAGTTGACGCCTTACTACAAAAAGTCAACGCCGAATGGGATAAATATGGCTGTTTAGTTTGTCATTTACCGCCAGAATTAAGAGAACGTCATGAACGCATCCATGGGGAAGCGTTTAAAAATGCGAAAGCCGCAGGCTGGTCAGGTGAAGTTGAAACCGATGACGAAGATTATACCGATACCCCTGCAAGAGGCGCTTGATAGATAAGCGTTAAAAGTAATTTAGAAAAGTGATAAAGGTGCGTTATGTCTGAGAATAAAGCAAGCATAGATCCGAAAGCGTATATGGTGAAGTCTGAGCCGTATTACGAAGCAGTAGCCGATGAAGTCGAACTTTATGGCGCCGCCTACAATGTGCGCATGCCAATGATGCTGAAAGGTCCAACAGGTTGTGGTAAATCCCGGTTTGTTGAATACATGGCCTGGAGTCTGGGTAAGCCATTAATCACTGTTGCTTGTAACGAAGATATGACAGCATCAGACTTGGTTGGTCGTTTTTTATTAGATAAAGACGGAACTAAATGGCAGGATGGCCCCTTAACAACAGCTGCGCGTATGGGGGCTATTTGTTACCTGGATGAAGTTGTGGAGGCTCGTCAGGATACAACGGTTGTCATTCATCCATTAACGGATCATCGACGTGTTTTACCTCTCGATAAGAAAGGTGAATTGGTTGAAGCACATCCCGATTTTCAATTGGTGATCTCTTACAATCCAGGCTACCAGAGTTTGATGAAAGACCTTAAGCAGTCGACCAAACAGCGTTTTGGTGGATTGGATTTCGATTACCCTGGTGAAAAAATTGAAACACAAATTATTTCCAAAGAATCCGGCGTTGATCAAGCTACTGCAGGTAAGTTAGTGCAAATTGCTCATCGTGCTCGTAACCTTAAAGGTCATGGGCTGGATGAGGGTATTTCTACTCGTCTATTAGTCTATGCAGGACAGCTGATATCAAAAGGTGTTGCTCCTGTTGCTGCTTGCAACATGACGATGGTAACTCCTTTAACGGATGATCCTGATATGCGCGACACCCTGAAAGCTGCGGTGCAGACATTCTTTAGTTAATTTTTTTGTTAACACAAAAAATAGAAAAGGCGTTAATTAGCTTGGCAAACGGTTAGATTCAAAGGGCATAAAATAAGGGTGTTTAAGTTGATATAACATACTTTTACATGCTTTGAGTCTGCGTTCGCTGAGGCGAATGACGAAATTTTATTATGTCGATCAAACTTGAAGATTACGAAGAATACCTAGCAGAGATGGGGCCTGAAATACGAAACGTATTATCAGGCACTTTTCAAGAAGCCGCTCGCGTTATGTCTCCCGCGGGTTTACAAGATTATCTCGATGGTGCTAAAAGCTTAAGTGGTTTGGGCCGTGGTCATGATTTGGTGATTTCTTATCTGCACGAGATGCCATTGGTGGCAAAGGAGTGTGGAGAGGACATCATTGGTGACGTGCTTACCGCAGCGATGAAACTATCGTCAATGACCTCTGGCGAAGTTATTTGTCTGTTGTTTAGCAGTTTGCCTACGGCGTCTCGTCGACTGGGTGATGCTGAACTATTGCGTGGTTACCTAACGCTTATACATCAACTTTCCAGTACCGCAGCGCGTGGTCTGCGTCCAATGTTAAATCACATTGATGAGTTGTTATCCAAGTTAACTCTAAGCGGTTTGCGTCGCTGGGCGAACTTTGGGGCGCAAGCATATCGACGTGACTTTGCCAATTTGACTAAGTATTTCAACCTAGAGTCTCAAGATAGTCGGGCGATGCTTCAAAATGAACGTCGCGGTACGTTATTTATTGATACGCAGCGCAAGCTGAACTTTTATCTACGTGCATTGTGGGGGCGAGATTTTTTCTTACGTCCTACAGGTGCTGACTATACAGATTTTAGACCCTATATTGACTCACACATAATGCACATGCCAGATGCCGTAGATGCAATTGGTGATCTTTCTGGGCTGGAATTATATCGTGCAACTGCAGCACACATGGCTGCACATCTTTGTTACACGAAATCAAATATATCGGCAGAACAGCTGAGTCCAGCGCAGCGATTTTTTATTGGTTACTTGGAAGATGCGCGTGTCGAATATAAGGCAGTTGCTGCATTTCCCGGTTTAAAAAAATTATGGGCCTCATTGCTCAGCATGGAAGCCGGAGGAGACGTTGAGCATCCTACCATGTCTGTTTTAGAGCATTTGGCATTAGTGTTGTTGGACAGTAATGTTAAAAGTAATGATCCAGAATTGAATTCTTTTGCTGAGCAGTTTCATCAAGAAATTGAATCAGAGCAAGATAATAATCAGTTTTCCTGGCGCATGGGGTTAGAGTTATTTAATATTTTTTCGTCCCGGAAGGAAGTGCCTAGCCTGAGGATATTAGAGCGTATTCGTATCTGTTATAGAGATGATAATCGTTTTGTTTGGGAGTTCGAGGAATTCACTTTCAACACAATGAGTGAATATGTGGCCGCTTCACAACGCCAGGTACGTAAAACGGTAAGTATTATCGAAATGGCAAACGAAGTGGACTGTGAACTTGCTGGTGATGATGCGCAAGAAATTTGGACTTGTGAGACTACCGTTTATCCTTACGAGGATGAAGGGGTCAGCTTTAATGAAATGTGGGGTAAAGAGCGGGTTTCAGAGCCTTATCACTATCACGAATGGGATTATCATATTCAGCTGCATCGTCCGGATTGGGCGACTGTTTATGAGCGCCGTCAACCAGCGGGAAATCCGGAAGATATTGATAAAATTCTGACTGAGCATCGTCCTGTTGCACATCGCATAAAGCAAATCATTGATTTGCTATCACCTGCGGGAGTGCAACGAGAGCGTAACATGGAAGATGGTGATGAGGTTGATATCAATGCGGCTATCGGTGCGATGATTTCTATTCGCATGGGTGAGCAACCAAATACTCGTATCACCATGCGTAACGTATTAAAGAGCCGCGATCTTGCTGTTGTAATTTTGCTAGATCTATCAGAGTCAACTAATGAAAAAATTGGTGGTTCCGAAAAAACCGTATTAGAACTGACGAGGGAAGCTGCGACTCTTGTGTCAACCGCAATAAATGGCATCGGAGATCCTTTTGCTATTCATGGTTTTTCTTCTGATGGTAGACATGATGTGCAATATTATCGGTTTAAAGATTTTAATCAAAACTATGATGATGACGCAAAATCACGTTTAGCAGGTATGAAAGGTGGCTTGTCTACCCGAATGGGAGCTGCTATGCGTCATGCAGGGCGACACTTACTTAAGCAGACTGAACGTCGCAAACTTTTGTTGATTGTTACCGACGGTGAGCCGGCTGATATAGATGAACGTGACCCGCAACATTTGCGACATGACACTAAAAAGGCGGTGGAAGAACTATACTCTAATGGCATTCTCTCCTATTGCCTTACATTAGATCCAAATGCTGATAGTTATGTGAAACGGATATTTGGTGCTAATAATTATACCGTTGTCGATAATGTCGATAAGTTACCTGAGCAGCTTCCCGTATTGTTTGCTAGTTTAACTAAATAGCAATGGGGTCTGAGGAGTCAGATGTACGGAGTGAAAAATGAGTCGAGTTGCTGATTTACCGATATATGCACAGCGTGACAACGAGGTTACAGGCAAGTTATATAATCTCTGGCGTCGCGCAAAGCTACACTTTAAGATACCAGTAAGATTAGAGTTGCCGGGATGTCCTGGTATCGTGATGATTCTTGAAGAGCACGAGTGGGTTTGTGCAGATGAGTTGCAAAATGATTTGCCAATATTAGCCTGGGTTGAGTTTGAAGATAAAGGCCGCGATGTTTTACATGCGCCAGTAAAATGTAAACTTAATTACTATCATTTTGCAGCTTCAAAATTGCATGCTATCGCACTTGAAAAAATGGAAGAAGATCTAGATCAGATGTTGCATGATGACTAAGTGATTTTTAAATCTAATAATAAGCTATTAATAAAAAGGTGAAGAAATAATGCCATTGATCAATATGCGCGACATGATTTATCACGCATACGAAAACAGTTATGCAGTAGGTGCATTTGATCTGGTTAGCCTGGATTTTCTCGAAGCTGTAATCGACTCTGCTGAGCGTTGCCGAGCACCAGTAATACTCAGTATTGCCGAGCCTCACTTTGCTCATTTTGATTTTGAATTGATGATGCCAGCAGTAGAAGCTGCGGCCAAACGTGCATCTATTCCTGTTGCCATTCAGCTAGATCATGCCAGTGATTTAAATACTGCTATTAAAGCGATTGGCCTTGGATGTAATGGTGTGATGTTTGACGCGAGCAATTTAAGTTTGCATGAAAATATTAGTGCGACAAAAGAAATTGTTGATATGGCTCATAATTGTGGAATTCCTGTTATTGGCGAGCAGGGTTATGTGGCCGGGATTGAAGGAGAGGGTGCCAAGCAACATCCAGGCGAAAGTATATTAACAAGTCCAGCAGAAGCTTGTGCATATGTGGAACGGACAGGAATTGACTTTCTTGCGGTGTCAATTGGAACCGTTCAAGGACGTATGAAGAGTAAAGCTAAACTTGATTTCACCCGCCTGAAACAATTGAACCAGGCGGTTAATATTCCCCTTGTTATACATGGAGGTTCTGGTCTTAACGAAGATCAGTTTCGTCGATTGATAACACACGGTGTGGCCAAGATAAATTACTTTACCGGACTTTCAGATATTGCTGCACAAACAATGCGTGAAAAAGTAAAAACCGTCGCCGCAGGTAGTTTTACCGATTTAAAGCAAGGTGTTAAAGAAGCAATTGGAAAAGAAGTTGAGCGTTGTTTGAAAGTGTGGGGTAGTGCGGGGCGTGCTGCCGAAGTGTTAGCTCAGTGTGAACCGTGGACGCCGATAGAGCATCTAATTACTTACAATGTAGAGCAGTTAGATGAATGGGATGCAAATATTATGATGAATGAAGGCCGGCGTATTTTATCTGAAATTCCCGGTGTTCGTGAGGTGTTTGCAGGTGAAGCAATAAAAGAGGGCGCAAAATATCGTTTTTGCTGGATGGTACGTTTTACACATAAATCAGCCGTTGAGAGTTATCATGCTCACCCAAACCATGCCATTTTTTCAGATAAACTTCTTAGGCCATATGCGAGAGATAAATTAAGTATTGATTTTAAAGATGGGGCAACGACTAATGCTTTCTTTGTCGGGGGTTCAGCATCTGTCAGGTTGACGAGGTGTTCGTCTTAGCTATTGCTAGGTTAATAACTAAATGAATAGTTAATTGAATAGCTAAGATTGTGCGATCGTTTTTATAATTCAATTGTCGCGCAAACAATATTACCTTTATCCTTGTATTCTAGTGATGAGAAGCACATCTTGTTAGCCATGGCTATTCCTCTACCGTGGTTATCCAGCATTCTATCTGCTGTGAAGTTCATGTATGGGCCCCATAAAAATCCCTCACCTTGGTCGGTAATTGTAAAAGTGATGTGAGTTGAACTTCGTACTAGTTCAAGTGTGGCATGTTTGTTTTTATGGTCGTCGTACTGTAATCGTTTACTTATTTCGTCATTCCATGTGCCGCTTCTTTTTAAGTGAGTTTTTTCTTCGTAACCTACCCCTAAATTCCCATGCTCAATTGCGTTAATAAAAAGTTCTGACAAACCGATAACAACATCATTGGGATTACTGCAGATATTTGCAACTAATACTGCAAGCGCATCTGCATCCTCTATGGTTTTAAAGCTGAATGCTGCATGATCCAGTAATTTTATAGAATTATTTCGTAAATTTATTGCATTTATAAGTTTTCTATATTGTAAGCGCCCAGTTAATGCCGTATTAACTATTGATAGCATTTCTGACTTGTCATAGGGTTTTGTTAAGTAGTAGTGTGCGCCAGCCTGCATACCCTCGATGATATCCTCTTTATTATTGACGGCTGTTTGTAAAATAACAGGCACATTTTTGAGTATTTCGTGACTTTTGATTCTTTTCAATATTTCTATACCATCCATGTCTGGCATCTTTCTATCTAATAAAATCAAATCAAATTTCTCGGGGTTCTCCTTAACTAATTGACAGGCTAGTTCTCCATTGGCGGCGGTTTCAAGTATAAAAGCGTGCCCTAACGATTTCAGGTTATATTCTATAAGCTTCAAATCTATTGGCGTATCATCTACTGCTAAAATTACAATTTTTTCTGACATTTTTTGCCTTCAAATTTATGTTGTTGCCATATCTTTAGGGTTTTGGCTGTAGCACAAGTGTTACAAGTTCCTGAATAACTACTTTTTTTAAAATAAATATCGCCGTAAAATGGGGCGCTCGTATTAGGCGTGCTTATGGATTTCATATTGAGAGTTTACAAGCAAAATACCAGCCATTAATTGTGTTTTTCGGCGTGCCACAAGTGTTTGTTATATCGTTCATATATTGGATATCTTAACCAAAAGTGGGCGGAACGCCACGGTTTGTTCTATGGTTATTTGTTTGCGCCACTTTAGTGACGAAACTTAGATGTCACGGAGTATTTTGGTTAAAGAACAAGCGATATCGTACGTTACCTATTACAGTAGTATTGAAGAGTTCAGGGGAATTACATTATGTTTCATGGCTTAGGTTTGAAGCAGATAATAGAACAGAAAGTTCTTCGAATATTTATTATGCTCATTGCCATTAGTGTTTTAGTTTCTTGCTCAGGTGAAGAAGAAGCATTCACGATAACGAGTTATATAAAATTGAAAGTTGTTGGAACCGATGACGTTGCTGTGACTTATACTGGAACACCGGAAACAGATCCTTTTATCACGGCTAATTATTATACGTCATCCCTTAAGTATCTGGGAATGAACATCTTTTTTGATAAAGGGTGGGACGATGATGCGGTTGATACTGATCAATATCTTTGGATATTTATTCCAAACGGCCCTTCTCGTATTGGCACCTACGATAACACTTCGACTAATATTTATGTGTACTATGAAGATGGAGATCCAAGTGACGATGCAACACGTAAATATGCAGTGACAACGAGCGCATACGCACTAGCTACGGTAAAGATTGTTGGCTATGGCGATGTTGATGAGAGTGTTGATGGTACTTTTGATGTAACATTATGTTTGATAGGCTTAGATACAACTGCATGCGGTGATTCTGCTAACCGAGTACAGTTGATTGGTTCGTTTGGTGTTATACGTGGAGAAGATAATAATAATTTAAACTGACTATAACTAACTCTAATTTAAATTCAGGTTCAGGTTCAGGTTCAGGTTCAAGTTCAAGCCCCCCCCCCTTA